>CAJXDX010000039.1 GCA_913052275.1 uncultured Pseudomonadota bacterium
ACGCCACGCTGTATTCTCTGGGGCTTGAGCGCTCCGGTTCCCTGCCTGAAGTCCTTCTGGATTACCTTGAATCTCTGCCGCTGCTGATCAAGGAGGAAGGCCTGATTGTGACTCATGCCCCTGTTCACAGGCGCTGGAGCATTGAGGATATTTCATCTTCAGACCACCTTGAAAACTGTCCTCTGGAAGAAAGTGTAATCTGGAACAGAGAGGATCCTGTTCCCAGGGAAGGATATTTCCAGGTTTTCGGTCATAACGGTTACCGCTACAGTCGTGCACATTTTTTTGATAAGGCCTTTTTGATCCGTTCTGAGTCTGCATTCGCAGTTTGCATTGATACAGTCCGTGGTCAGTTGCTGAGCGGTATCCACTGGCCAACGCGCCAGATCTATACTCAGGAATATATTGATTAACGAAGGGGGAGCCTGTTTTCAAACTTGATAGAAATGTTGGCTTAAGATTTCAAATAAAGCATCGTTTTCAATCGCTATTAAAATTCAAAACGTATGCAGGTCTTCCTAATGGTGAATACGGAAAGGAAAAAATTTGATCCGGAACGGGGAAAAATGATGTCAGCACGCACAAAAAGGTACTTCAAAAGAATATTGCTTTTCTTTGCTGCACCCCTTTTAGTCTCCCTGTTTGTGCTGAATTCAGGACATGCTGAAGGCTGGGAGGAAAAGCGCACTAGGATGATTGACGTGGATCTGAAGCCGCGCGGGATCACCAGTCCGGAGGTACTAAAAGCGATGATGAATGTGCCTCGACACGAATTTGTGCCTGATAGCATTCGTGGTCTGGCTTATGCTGACCGTCCGCTACCGATTGGCGAAGGACAGACAATCAGCCAGCCTTTTGTAGTTGCCTGGATGTCGCAGCTGCTGGTGATCGAAAAGGGAATGAAAGTGCTTGAAATTGGTACTGGATCAGGATACCAGGCGGCAATTCTGGCCGAGCTTGAGGCAAGAACGTTTTCCATGGAAATCAGACCAAATTTGGCTCGTGATGTCAAAATCCGTTTGAAATTGCTTGGATATGAAGTGCAGGTTCGGCAGGGAGATGGTTATTACGGCTGGAAAGAGCATGCTCCCTTTGACCGAATTATAATCACTGCTGCGGCAAACCATGTCCCTCTTCCTCTTCTCGACCAGCTTAAAGCGGGAGGTAAACTGATACTTCCGCTTGGAAATGTACGCTATTACCAGAACATGACATTGATTGAAAAGGACTCAGTTGGTGAGTTTCACACTTCACAGCATGGCCAGGTACGTTTCGTTCCCATGGTCGGTGCTGCACAAGAATAGCGGGAGGATGTTCAATTTCTCCGAAATTCAATGATTAACCATGCTGAGCCATAAATCAGTGATGCCAGCAGGAAAAGAACGGACTGTCCAAAAAGCTGTGCGATCCATAGTGCTCCAACAGCACCGGAAACCGAGGCACAGGCATTGCTGCACCAGCACAACGCCACCCTGATTCTTCTCTCTTCAATGTTGATGGAGGAGGCCGCAAAATATTTTAATCCTGCAGGGAATGGTATTCCCATCAGCAGCCCTGAAGCGCTTACTGCAAGCCAGGCCATCAATAGCCTCAGGAACCAGTTTGCTCCGGAAAGCAGACTGAGCATGTCCTGAAGTATCAAGAAGTAACTGAACAGCCCAAACATCAGCAGCAGGAAGAAAAACCTGATTTCCAGCTGCGTGCAGCTTCGGCTAAGGAATGAGCCAAGACCGGTGGCTGTTAAAATTCCGCCAAGCACCAGGGCAAATGAATAAAGAGGATGGCCAAGAAAGGGAGTCAGTTTTTCTAAAAGAGCTATTTCGGCCAGCATGAAGGCCATGCCGATTCCTGAAAAATACAGCAGTACTGAAAATGGATTATGTATCCTCCTGAAATAAGGCAGCATGGGCACGCCTATCAGCAGCAGTGAACATACAGTAACGCCCGCAAACAAAAGCGGAACCAGCAGGCCGGCTTCGGCCAGGCCTTCCCATTTGTCTCCAAGGCTCTGCTGTATATCCTCAAGCCTTGACCAGTCCAGGAAAAGTTCAAAATATGGTCGATCATCTGAAACCGGCTCAAGGTTAAATGGAGTCTTCACGTGAAAAGCCTGAGCATCCTCAAGCAGCAGTTTTACACCCTGGGCATAAACGGGTTCCGGGATAGGGATAAATTTATTCATTTCGCTGTCAGGCATTCCCGGATAGTAAACAGGAGCGTAACCTCTGCTGCGGCAAAATTTCATGAATCGCTGTCGATCTTCTGAACTCCAGGCATCTCGTGAGACCAGAACCATCATGGTAGTGAGGCTACGGAATACACCCAGATGAAGTTCCGGCTTCCAGCCCAAACGATGTGAGGCGTCAATCACAGTAGCCAGCAGCCTCATTTCTGCACGCGGCGGTGGAAGCAGGAAACGATGCACTGCCAACCAGCCTCCAGGCGACAGGCGGGACAGCATGGATTGCACGCCCTCAACACTCATCAGCAGATCAGTTTTCAGCGGGTGCATCCCGCTGCTTCCCTCCGGGGCAGAACTTTCTATTGCAACCAGAATCCTGCCAAAATTATGCGCCTCCATTTTACAGGGCTCAGTACATGTTTCGGCCAGCATGGCACGTGATCCAATGGAACGTACTTTGATTTGCGGGAAATGGCTGCTGTTTTTCAGCTTTTCTGCAAGCAGCGTGTATGGAGTCTGAACCAGGATGGAAGAAGCTCCGGCTTCAACCGAGGCCAAGGCCTGCTGCCCGGCGATGGTTTTCATAATCAGCACATTATCCGGCGGAGACTGCTCAAAAAAAAGTATCCACTCCGGAAGGTACCGCAGGTATGGGCCCAATGATTCCGGAATAAGTGGAGACATTCCCGTGAAACGATCTCCATCCAGAGTAAGTCCATGCTGATTCGGAATTGTTCCCCTGTACTTCAAACTCAAACCGGGAGCAAAACGCGCCATCGGTGTTTCCAGCGTATCTATTCTTACTGAGGCATCACGCTGTGTCTCCAGCAACCTGCTTTGAGGATAACGTAAGGCAAGGGGGAGTTCCTTGTAATCACTGATTTTGAATTTAATCTTTTCAAGTCCAAACCAACTCAACATCAGTACCAGCGAAATCATTACCGCAGCAGCATTCTGTTTCTTTCCTGAAGCCAGGCATAGACTGCTTGCTGCTGCAAGCAGTGCAGAGATGCCAAGGACTTCTGTTTCTACCAAATGTGGAACAAAGAGGAAAAACAGCAGGATGCCGCATGAAGCCCCGACAAGGTCGCTGGCGTAGAGAAAATGAACGTGTTCTGTGAATTGTTCCAGTAGCAGGTTAAGTGTCAGTCCGGCAAGAAAGAAGGGAACAGCCAGCAGCAGGAAACTCAGAAGCAGCCAGCCTCCGTGCCATGGATCAAGTGACATCAGTGCGGGGTCGAAGGGGAGCTGACTGCTGAGAAGGAAAAGTGGGATCAGCAGAAGAGAAAAACTGAGCACCGGCAGGAACAGTGGAATGCGCCCGGTCCAGGTAAGTCGAAAGGCACCCGCTGCACCGTAGCCCAGAAGGGCACAGCTGATGATCAGAAATGCATAATGATGCCATAATTCAATGGCCAGCAGACGAGCCAGGCTGATTTCATACATCAGAGAGGCCGCCGATACAAGAAACATCCCTGCGGGAATGCGGGCTTTCATGTTTTTGGCAGAAGCATAATCTTTCTAAACAGGCTGCAAATATAAACTGGAATCTAATGGTTACTGATCTATTTGTCAAACCATAAGACTGCCTGGACACAGGCAGGCATTGGGGGAAGCAGGAGAGAGGGAGATATTTAAAAGCTATAGTTTTGAATCGGGATTTTCTGTTCTGGATCGTTTTCGCAGTGCGGTCTGCAGTGTAAGGTAACCGGTGAGGATGCCGTCTTCGTAATTAAACAGTGTGTCTGCCACAAGATCCGGAAAATCCTGTGGATTTCGGATATCTTCCGGAGTCGCGTCCGGAACAATTTCCCTTGCAACTTTAAGAACCTTGGCCTGCTGATGCTCGATCAGTTCCTGAATCAGTTCTTCAGTTGAATGTCTGTTTTCCGGCATTGCATTCTTGCGAGTTAATTCATCAATCCATTGTTTCCCTGGTCATCAGTCTTAATTTGGCTCGAAGCTTGAGAATTATTTTTGTACGGATTTGTGAAACCCTTGATTCAATTACACCCAGAACTTCTCCTATTTCCTTTAAGTTCAGATCTTCTTCATAATAGAGTTTCAATATGAGCTGTTCCCGTTCGTCAAGCTGAGATACTGCTTCAGCAAGCTTGTTTTTCATCTGCTGCATAGAAAGAAGATCAAAGGGGTCTTTTTCTCCGGGCTTGGACAGAATATCCAGTAAACTGGCGCTTTCTTCCTGATTTGATTGAGCTTTAAATTCTTCGATGGAGATTAAAGGAGTGGGACTGGCCTTGACAATGAACTGGTGATATTCGTCCAGTGTCATATCCATCTCTTCCGCCATTTCATGATCGCTGGGTTCCCGCCCATGCTCAAAAGTCATTTTGCGCCATGCCTCACTCCATTCATTGGTGGCTGCACGGACCGAACGCGGCACCCAGTCCATTGAACGCAACTCATCAAGTATAGCGCCCTTGATGCGGAATTCAGCATATGTTTTAAACTGCACATCTCGTTTGGGATCAAACTTATCAACCGCGTCCAGCAATCCAATGCTGCCTACGTGATACAGTTCATCTTGGTCTACACCAGGAGGAAGACGTGCTGCCATTCTGGTAACCACACGTTTAACCAGGTGAGCATGCTTTTCAAGCTGATCTTCCCTGCTCTGCCGGGTCTGTTCTGTGTAGGGATTTTGTGTGGCATGCATTGTTACCACTCATTTCTCAGGTTCCGGATATGTTCAGCAGCAAATCCACCAAACGTTCCTTTGAGGCGACCTCAATATCTTCAGGGATTTTCTGTCCAACAGACAAATATGAGAGAGGTTTTTTGAAACGGATAGCATGGTTGAAGAGCGAGCCATAGGCCGCACTTTCATCCAGTTTTGTAAAAATAATGCTGTCAATGGGCATGCTTCCAAATTTGCGTGTAACTTCGTTCATGTCACTATCTTTGCTGGTAGCACTTAGAACGAGGTAATTATGTATTCGTCCCCGTTCGTCAAAGAATTCGCGCATTTCCAGCAGCTGCTTTTCATTTCGCTGGGAACAGCCGTCAGTATCGATAATGATAGATTCATAATCTTCATAGCTGCTGATGGCTTTGTTCATTTCTGACTTATCGTTAACAACGCTGATAGGAGCTTTGATCATTTTTGCGAAAGAGCGAATCTGCCTGGCAGCCGAACTGTGATTTGTATCAACGGAAATCAGGGCTACTTTACGCTTGTACTTGGTCATTTGTTCTGAAGCAATCTTTGCCACAGTAGTTGTCTTGCCCACTCCAGTCGGTCCCAGCAGGGCCACAATCTTCTGTTGAGGTTTAAGGCCTTCAAGGCCTTTTGTTATTTTTATAATTTTCATCAGCATTCTTGCTATGAAAATTTTTACATAGGCGTAATTTTCCGCGTCATCTTCAGTCATGTTACGTTGAGCCTCCAGCACAATGCGTCGTGCGAACTTCTCTTCCAGTCCGCTGAATTTCATTTGCTGGTAGAGCAACAGCAGATTTTCCGGAAGATCCGGCTCAGAGAGGGAATTTGAACGGGAAGCAAGAATATGCAGCATGTGCCGCATTTCTCCGAGCTCATTTTTCAGCTGACCCATCATATGGTTGTTTAAACCGTCTGACTGATTGCTAAGATCTCCCAGGGTTAACCGTATCCCCTGAAGTTCTTTTTGAATTGGCATCATCATCTTTCGTGTTTCATCAGAAATTGAAAGCGCGGATTTGTTCTTAGGTGTCAGGAAGGTGTTGGCCATGGTCGCTTCAGATATTTCTGAATCATGTCTGTATGTTTCAACCGCCTTTGTGTCAGCGGCCTTTGCGCGTGCCGATGGTTTTTTTGCTTCACTCGCCGCAGCGGTCACTTCAAGCATTGTTTTGCCGAACATTCCGAATGCCCCCTTGCCTTCTTTGACCTGGCGAGTGGAAACAATCAGGGCGTCCGGGCCAAGATCACGCTTGATGAAAGCAAGTGCTTCCTTGATATTTTTGACGCGATAGCGTTTCAAGTTCATGAGGTTCTGAATCTAAAAACGGGTTTTAAGTTATGAGTTTTCATCATCAAATATATTATGCTCGATTGTGATCTTCAATTTCCTAACCACTCAGTTCAACAACTCCAAGAGCTTCAATTCTCACATCATGAGCAACTTCATTATGTGACAGTACTACCAGATTTGGAATAAAACGCTCCACCAGTTTTTTTACATGAGGACGAATCAGCGGAGAACAAAGCAGCAGAGGCTGATAGTTGTTGACGGTAAACAGTTCCATCATTCCATCGATTCCGTTTATGATCGCCTGTGCCATGTTAGGGTTCAAGCCAAGATAGGCGCCCTGTCCGGAATCCTGAATTGCACTGGCAATTTGATTCTCTAAATCCTGGTTCATGGTGATAAGTGGGAGCAGACCGTCCGGGGTTTGGTATTGTCGGGTGATTTGCCGGGACAGACTCTGCCGGACATGTTCAGTAAGCAGTTCAGGATCTTTGGTGATCGGTGCCACATCTGCCAGCGTTTCAAGCACCGTATGAAGATCGCGGATAGAAACAAGTTCACGCAGCAAATTTTGCAGGACTTTTTGCACAACGCCTAATGATATCAGTGATGGTATTAATTCTTCAACAACTTTCGGTTCAGTTTCAGCATGGGTATCAATCAGTTTCTGGGTTTCCTGACGACCAATAAATTCGTAGGCATGGTTTTTCAGGATTTCAGTCAGATGCGTGGCCAATACAGTGGGCAGGTCAACTACTGTATATCCCGCAAATTGGGCTCGTTCCTCATCTTCTTCAGAAATCCAGATTGCAGGCAGTCCAAAGGCCGGTTCAACAGTATCCACACCAGGAATCTCTTCATCCACATCTCCGGTCTTCATGGCAAGGTGGTGTCCAATCATCAATTCGTTTCGGGCAATCTCGATGCCCTTGATTGTAATTGAGTATTCTCCCGGGGAGAGTTCCAGGTTATCTTTTATATGCAGCGGAGGTACAACATAACCATAATCCAGAGCAATTTGTCTGCGTATGGCTTTAATACGTTTCAAAAGTTCTCCGTCCTGTTCTTCATCAACAAGCGGAATCATGCCGTAACCAAGCTCCAGCCCAAGTATGTCTATAGGAAGAAGTGATTCAATGTCTTCCGGATCCTCGCTTAACTCTTTCTGCAGGCGAGCCTGTTCTTCCTGGTGTTCCTCTTCGGCAATTTGTATATTTGAGCGCTTACTGACCTGTGCCAGAGAGAAAGTTAAAACTGCCAGAAGCATGAACGGTGCAATGGGAAGTCCGGGGATTAATGAAAAGGTAAGCAGCACTGCCGAGACTACATAAAGAGCCTGCACATTGCTGAAAATCTGTGTTTGCAAATCAACAGAAATTTTATTTTCACCTGATGCTTTGGTGACCGCAATACCTGCAGCAATGGAAATAATCAGTGCTGGAATTTGAGAAACAAGTCCGTCGCCAATAGTCAGTGTTGCGTATGAATCGAAGGCGTCTCCCGTAGTCATTTCGAACTGAGTTACTCCTACGAGTAAACCACCTAAAATATTGATTGAAGTAATTATAAGTCCTGCGATGGCGTCACCACGCACAAACTTGCTTGCACCGTCAAGAGCACCAAAATAATCTGATTCTTTTTGAATAGTTGAGCGACGGTTTCGTGCTTCGTCTTCATCTATGAGTCCGGCGTTTAAATCCGCGTCAATTGCCATCTGCTTTCCGGGCATGGCATCCAATGTGAATCTTGCGGCAACCTCAGCGATACGCCCTGTACCTCTGGTGATGACCACGAAATTTATGATAACCAGAATCAGGAAAATGATGATACCCACTATCTGGTTTCCACCTACCACAAATTCTCCAAAGGAATTGATGATCGAACCTGCGGCACCGGTACCCTGATGTCCTTCAAGCAGAATCAGACGAGTGGATGCAACGTTAACCGAAAGCCGAAAAATTGTGGCAATCAGCAGCACGGAGGGAAATGAAGAAAACTCGAGAGAACTTTTGGTGAATAAGGCAACAAAAAGGATAAGTACACCGACTGTGATGCTTAATGCAAGCAGCAGGTCCAGAATCAGAATCGGTAGAGGCACCACCATGATCAGCAGCATCGACATAACGCCTGCCGCCAGAACTACATCTGACTGTCTTAGAACATTATTTAAAGGTATGCTTGCTGCGGCCACTGGTCATCCATTACCAAGGGGGGTCATTTACTAATTTTACGTCTTTGAACCGAAACGCTACGGTCTGCCAGTTGCAAGTAGTGCTCCAAATATAAAGAATGAAATAATAATAACTATACTTACTACATCTGAGGTAAAGCGGCAGAGACTGAGGAAACTTTATCTCCTGCGAAGGCGATATACGAAGGCCAGAATTTCTGCGATTGCTTTGTAGAATCGTTCCGGAATTGTTTCACCGATCTCTACATTTGCATATAAATCACGAGCTAATTCCGGGCGTTCAAGAATCGGCACGCTATTCTCCCTTGCCACTGTCCGCATGCGAAGTGCCATGTGATCTGCGCCTTTTGCGGTAACTTCAGGCGCCTCCATTACATCACGGTCATAAAGTATGGCCACAGAGAAGTGTGTTGGATTGACGATCAGCGCATCAGCTTTTGGAACTTCCTGCATCATTCTGGCATTTGACATTTCACGCTGAATCTGGCGAATTCTGGCTTTAAGCTGCGGGTCACCTTCGGTCTGTTTTGTCTCTTCCTTAACTTCATGCTTGGTCATCATCAGCTGCTTTTCGTGATGCCAGCGCTGGTAGAGATAATCAAAAATTGCAATTGCCACCAGAGCCAGAACTATCTTTCCTGAAACCTCAGCCACTACAGTAAAGTTGTATTCGAGAATGGCCTCAGGTGTTGCGACAGATAGTCCGTTAAGTTCAGTAATCTTATCCATGTAGGTTATGTACCCCACAATTCCTACAATGATCAGTTTTGCCATGCTTTTTAGAAAATCAGCCAGAGATTGTGTGGAGAATAGTCGTTTTAATCCAGTCAATGGACTGATTTTATTAAATTTAGGAGCAATTGCTTTCAAGGTGATGCGAACTCCAACCTGTAATACAGAAGCCAAAATACCGACAAGCACTATTATTGCCGCAAAAGGAGCGAAGGCGGGAAGCAAAGTGGAGAAGATTTCTCCGGACAGGTCATATAAGCTGCCGATTGATAATTCATCTGCTTTAGACATTTCCCGGAAAATCTGAGTCGTCATTTCACGGAACGCGTCTAGTATAAGCGGACTGGTTGCAATAAGAGTAAGCAGGATTCCCGCAAGCAAAGCAGCTGAAGGAAGCTCCCTGCTGAAGGCTACCTGACCCTCTTCACGAGACTCTCTGCGTTTTTTCTCCGTTGGAGCTTCAGTTTTTTCCTGACCCTGTTGATCTGCCATTTATCTTGAAACAAAAATTTTTTTCTGCCCGATGAAACATAAGCCAAGTAGCTGTGCTTGGATTATCCGACAAAAAATATTCTGATGTTTGTGTTTATTAAGTTAATTCTCAACCTCCAAGCAATATAAGAGCATCAAATATCTGGGTGTCAAGCATCTCAAACATTTGGTGTACAGCCTGTGCAAAAAAAGGCATTCCGAAAAGCATAAATAATAATCCAAGCATTATTGTCAGTGGAAAACCTACAATAAAAACCTGTATTTGTGGTACTGAGCGTGCCAGAAGGCCGATTACCGCGTTGGCAAGAAAAAGAGCTACAATCAAAGGTGCACCAATCTGTAAACCAATAACAAAAACACTGGCGGAGAGTTCTGTCAATTTGTCAATCAAAGGCTGGTTGATATCGGCACCGCCTGGAGGAAGAATCGTATAGCTCCGTACCATGGCCTGAATAAAAATCAGGTGTCCGTCCATTGCCAGAAATATCAGAGTTGCAGTGACGCTCTCGAATCTGCCCACAAGAGAAATCTGTTCCTGAGACTGAGGGTCAAGGACATTTGCCATTGCGAGCCCCATCTGAAAACCAATTACTGTTCCGGCAAATTCCACTGCTCCAAATAAGAAACGACCTATAATGCCTAAAACTGCTCCAATCAGCAGTTCACTGGCAATGAGTAAAATGTAATGATCCGGACGGTCAGGAAAAACTGTGATATGAGGAATGAAAGGGTAGAGTATCAGTGCCAGCATGAGGCTCAAAACCACCTTGATTTGTGGAGGGGTATTGGAGCTCCCGAAGACTGGTGCGGTAAGGATTATTCCGCTGACACGTACCAGTACCAGAATAAAAGCCAGTAGCTGGCTGGCATCGTAATTCAGCAGATTGGCCATGCTGTTCAGGTATTATAAGCCGCAATATACGGCACTAATTTTTTATGGTATCGTTTAAAAATTCAAAAAACTGTAACCGACGCAAGTATTTAAAATGCAGGGACAGAGTTTGCGGAGCAGTGGCTACTGACAGACAAGAGTGTGATCAGAAGAAATTACTCTTCGCTTAAAATCTGGCTGGAGTAGTCTGCACGGGAAAACGCATTTTGTGCGAGTCGGCTGCGTTCAATATTTGACTGGCAATTGATGCACGTTCGGGCCAGTGGAACAGCAAGCAGTCTTTTTTTGGATATTTCTTCTCCGCATTCATCACAGTAACCGAAGTCATCTGATTCAATGCGGGTGAGTGCGATTTCAATTCCTTCAAGTCTTGCCTGTTCCCGGTCCTGAAGTAAAAGATCCAACTCACGTTTCTGTTCTTCAACAGAAGAATCTATGGCGTCACCAATATCAGTTTTATTAACGCTATTGCTCTCTGCTTTTTCCCGAATGTCTGAGAGAATTGCCGCCTTCTCTTTCAAGAGCAGACGTTTAATTTCTTTCATGGCATCATTATTATGAGGTTTTACGTATGAAGGTAAGCTCCCTTATGTTAATATACAGTCAAATTTAAGCAAATTCCCATTGCAAAATCAAATCCATTTAAAATTTTTTTTGCAGATTAAATGAATTTTTTTAGGGAAGTCAAATCCAGGCATGAAGGACACCTTGAAATTGCTTCTGAGTCCAGATGACATTAGTAAATCGGCAAATTAAAATGAGGGTTTGATATCAGCAATCAAAATGCTTGCTGAGATATGATTTTGCAGTAAATATGTTTTTTCGGTTTGAATATGTTTTGAATCCATTCAACAGACTAAGATATGAAAAGACTGGCAGAAATTTGTAATGTTTGCGGCAAGTCCATGTCACGTTTCCAGGCAAGCAAAATGATTTGCCATCGTTGCGGAGAAGTTGTCTGCCGCCAGTGCATTGTGGACCCGCCAAGAGCAAAATCACATTGGACTATATGCCGAAAATGTGAAGGAGCATACAACTGATGCGGTGCAGGAAAAAAAGCTGCAGGCAGATAATTATTATTAATCTGTTACTGGCAGGCATGATGATTCAAGCTGAGTCAGTTTACGCGATGGATAGTTATCTTAGTGAACTGTTGCCAGGCAGCAGAGCTTCATTTAAACACTGGAATCTAAAGCGTTCAGAGGTCACAGGACACAGCCATTACCGTTATGTGGAATTAATTAAAGACGGCACACGGTTCATAATAGAAAAAAATGAAAACACCAAACCGGACGGGGAAGTATTTACACGGAAGACACTATGGTTCGAATTGGATTCTGGTGTTCCAAAATGGTATGAGGAAGAAGATCTGCGTGAAGATTTTCGGATTATCAATACCTATTCCGGAAAGATGATGAGGACAAGACTGGATAAATCGGGAAATGTGATGGAGTTTGAAACAGACCTGAGTAAGGAACAGGCAGTACCATTCGAAGTGGTTATTTTCTTTCTGAGAAAAAACCTGATAAATATACTTCAGACTGAGGATTATTCGTTTACTCTTTTTCTGCCGCTGCTGGCTCTGGAGCTCGAAGATAAAGGTCTGCCACGCTCGATGAGCATGATTAGGATGGTGGCTGAACTGAAGGAGAACATCAGCCTTAATACTTCGCTTGGCCAAATGCAGGCACGCAAAATACTGATTTTCCCACAATCAGGAATTCTGCGTGCACTTCTACCTAGGGAAAAAACTCATTTTGAATTTACCTTTTCAGCAGATGCACCGCATCATCTGCTCGAATTTGAAGTTGGTGAAACCAGACACATGCTGACGCAGCTTGTTCTTAAGGAATAATTTTTGACTCCACCATTGATTGTCTGAAAAACGTTGGTTGTCTACGGGATCCATTAGTCTTTAATCTGAATATTCAGCTTCCAGGGAGCTTCCTGCA
>CAJXDX010000040.1 GCA_913052275.1 uncultured Pseudomonadota bacterium
CACGATTCAGCCTTTTGTTTTTATTATCCCGAAAATCTGGAAGACTTACGGAATAAAGGTGCGGAGCTTGTGTTTGTTAATGCTTTACAAGAAAATTACTTGCCGGACTTAGACGGACTGTATATTGGCGGTGGGTTTCCAGAATCTTTTTTTGAAGAACTGAGTGCAAACCGGAAACTGCTTTCAGAAGTTAAAGAGCGGGTCCGGAGTGGAATTCCGGTTTATGCTGAATGTGGTGGTTTGATTTATCTTTGTGAATCAGCACATTACAAAGGGAAAAAGTATACCTTAGCAGGAGTTCTACCTTTTGAAATCGGCTTCCAGAAGAAACCGGTGGGATATGGATATTTATCCCTGAAAAGCCGATGCAGGAGCAAGTGGTTCGATGAGAATGCCTTGGTTAAGGCTCATGAGTTCCACTACTCGAAACCGATATTGGCTGGTAGTTCAAAGCCGATATCAAAGCTAGTGGGAACTTCTCCCGGAGGACGCTATCAATTCAATGTAGTCAGAGGATATGGGATTGACGGCAAGCAGGATGGATTTCTGCAACATAATCTATTTGCGTCTTTCGCACACCTGCACGCTTCGGCGAATCCGAAATGGGCGAAGGGCTTTGTGGAGCTGGCTTCAGAATACCAGCACTGATTTATAATTTAAAAAAGGAGACAACATGGGTTTTGAATATAATGGATCCTCCATTGAGACAGATGAAAACGGTTATCTGGTAACTTTGGAAGACTGGAGCGAAGGAGTGGCAGAAAAACTTGCAGAGGACGAAGAAATTGAGATGAACGGTGAACACTGGGATATTATCAATTTTCTCAGGGATTATTATCAGGAATTTCAAATCGCTCCGGCAGTCAAAGTATTGACCAAGGCCATTGCCAAAAAAAATGATATTCATAAGAAAGAGGCATCCGTGTTTTTATATGAATTGTTTCCAAACGGACCGGGGCTGCAGGCCTGTAAAATAGCAGGATTGCCTAAACCAACAGGTTGTGTTTAATTTAAATTGTTGACAACTTACAGGTTTCAAGATTAATGCTAACTTGAAACTTGAAACTCTGAAAGAGGTGATATGGAAGATTTAAAAGGAACTGGAAATTCCGGTGAGGAGCAGGAAAGTGAAGATAATAATGGAAAATACCTAAATCCAACTCCGATTCTGGATGAATTGGTAGATGGTAAGTGGCCCAGTTTTATCAAAGGGTTCAAAGATTTCGGAGAACGCACTGAGAAACCCATGGTTCGAGGTGTGCTGGATCAACTGGAATATTCCTATAAAACAAAAATGGGATACTGGAAAGGCGGACTGGTCACGGTTAAAGGTTACGGGGCTGGAATTATTACCCGTTTTTCCATGATCAAAGACAAGTTTCCTGAAGCAAAGGAATTTCATACGTTTCGGGTGCAACCAGCTCCAGGACTGCATTACAATACAAAAATGCTACGAGAGGTTTGCGACATCTGGGAAAAGCATGGTTCTGGATTAATCACTATGCACGGACAAACCGGAAATTTACAGTTGCAGGGCATTGAACAAGACAAAACTCAGGAGTGTTTTGATGAACTGAATCAAGCCGGTTGGGATTTGGGGGGCGCAGGAGCGACTGTTAGAACAGCTGCTTCCTGTGTAGGCCCCGCCCGCTGCGAGCAGGCTTGTTTTGATAACCTGAAAGTCCACGAGAAAGTTCTCAAATATTACGCTGGAATGACACACCGTCCGGAATTCAACTACAAATTGAAGTTTAAGTTCTCGGCCTGTCCCAATGATTGCGCCAATGCGATCATGCGGGCAGATGTAGCTTTGATTGGAACCTGGCGGGATTCGATTCAAATCGAACAGGAATACGTAAAAGAGTGGATGGACGAATATGGGGAAGACGCGCTGTTTGATCAAGTTGTCAATATGTGTCCGACCAAAGCCATTTCTCACAAAATAGGCACTTCCACAATTGAGATTGATAACAAGAATTGTGTGCGCTGTATGCACTGCATAAACGTAATCCCCAAGGCTCTTTCTCCCGGAAAAGAAAGAGGTGCTTCTTTGTTGATGGGTGGTAAAAACACACTCAAAGTTGGAGTCAATCTTGGTTCGATGATGATCCCATTTATGAAACTTGACACCGATGAGGAAGTTGAAGAATTCATTGAACTGATGGATGAAATCTTTGACTGGTGGGACGAAAACGGTTTAGACCATGAGCGTGTCGGCGAAACCATTGAGCGTGTCGGCATGAAACAATTCCTTGAGGCAGTCGGGATTGAGGCGAACATTGATATGATCGTACGACCTCGAGACAATCCATATTATAAAAAACATTACGACAGCGCGGTATAGCAGATTCCGCTGTTGTGAGAAGCTGGCATCTTGTTGAAAAAAAGCACAATAAAGATGCACCACCTGTGTTCAGTTACAAAGTTAATTAGAGGAGTTTAATATGAATGCCCCGTCAGAAAGAACCTGGAAAACGGTTGAGTCCGGACCACATACGCTTGAGGGTGCTCTGCATCCGGTGGTTGTCAAAAATTACGGTAAATGGAAATATCATAAATTGATCAAACCCGGAGTAATGGTTCATTATGGTCACAGCGGCGATGCTCTCTATACTGTTCGGGCCGGAACACCGCGTCAGAACACGGTTGATCTTATCCGGCAAATTTGTGACCTGGCGGACCAGTATGCTGACGGTTTTATGCGTTTCACTATCCGCAACAGTGTAGAATTCATGTTTTCTGAAGAGTCCAGAATCGATCCGTTAATCAATGATTTGGAGGAAATCGGTTTGCCGGTAGGCGGAATTGCAAACTGTGTGGCACCGATTGCACACACACAAGGCTGGCTCCACTGCGATATTCCTGCAACCGATGCTTCCGGAGTGGCAAAAGGCATCATGGACAATCTCTATGCAGAATTCAAAACTCTCGAAATGCCGAACAAGGTCAGGCTTTCCACATCCTGCTGTTCCATCAACTGCGGAGGACAGGCGGATGTTGCGATTATTGTCAAACACACCCGGCCACCACGCATTGATCATGCAAAACTTTCCACGCTTTGTGAACTTCCAAAAGCAGTGGCGCGTTGTCCGGTGGCGGCAATTCGTCCAACTATAGTCAATAACAAACGCTCATTGATGGTGGACGAAGAAAAGTGCATTGTCTGCGGAGCCTGTTTTGGCGCTTGTCCGTCCATGGAAATCAATCATCCGGAACATTCACAATTCGCGATCTGGGTTGGAGGAAAAAACAGTAACGCCCGTTCAAAACCGCAGTCCATGAGTCTTGTCGCCGAAGGGATTCCAAACAATCCCCCACACTGGCCGGAAGTCAATGACGTGGTTGGAAGAATTCTGAAGGCTTACAAAGCCGGTGGTAAGCCCTGGGAACGGATGAACGAGTGGATTGATCGAATTGGCTGGAAACGGTTTTTTGAGGAAAGCGAATTAACCTTTGAGATAGATATGATTGACAGTTACCGTCATGCGAGAACTACGTTCAATCAGTCTGCACACGTTCGGTTCTAAACATAGGGATTTTCAATGACTTTTGAATCAAATCACATCCTCGATTTTGCCAACAATTACGAGTTCCCTGAATATTCAGATCAGGATGGTTTTCATAAGGTTGTTGCTTTCGGTGATGAAAGTCACAAATGCCCGATTTATGTAACGCAAGTTCCACCTTGCACAGCGGGTTGCCCTGCAGGTGAAGACATCCGTGGTTATCACAATTTGTTGACCGGCGTTGAAAAATCCGATAATAAATGGGATGCAGCCTGGTACCGGATTGTGGAAACAAATCCGTTTCCTGCAATCATGGGACGGATTTGTCCGCATCCCTGTGAATCCACTTGCCAACGCCAACATCGGGAGGAAAGCATTGCGATCAACGCTGTGGAGCATGCAATTGGAGAACATGGAATTGAGGCCGGATTAAAACTGCACCCTGCAGGAGAAGATACCGGCAAACATGTTGCTGTAATAGGAGCAGGTCCGGCTGGACTTTCTGTTGCCTATCAGCTGCGGCGCAAAGGACATGCAGTGACAATTTATGACTTCAACGAAAAGCCCGGAGGCATGATGCTTTACGGCATTATGGGCTACCGTGTGGAACGCAGTGTTTTAGAGGCAGAAGTCAATAAAATTATTGACCTCGGTATTGAAATGAAAATGGGTGTTCGAGTCGGAACCGACATTTCTTTAGAGCAGCTCGAAAAAGATTATGACGCTGTTTTTATTGGAGTTGGTGCGCAAATCGGAAGAAAATTGCCGATTTCCGGGTTCTCCAATCGTCCGCAAACTACTAACGCCATTGATTTTCTACGTGCCTATGAAATCCATGGTGATGATTTCGAAATCGGTAAGAAAGTCATCGTAATTGGAGACGGGAACGTGGCGATGGATGTAGCACGCTTAGCGAGACGCATGGGTTCTGAATCGACCATTCTTTCTGCTGTCCCCAGAGAGGAAATGAACTGCTATCCGGATGAATTTGATGATGCGATTGAAGAAGGAGCAAACATCGAATATCTGACCGGTACTCTGGAAGTTTTGGAAAACGGCGCAGGGGTGTGTGGGGCAAAATGTGCCAAAATGGTTAAAAAAGAAAAAGATGAAGACGGTTGGAATGCGCCGATTCCATTTTTGCGTTATAAAACCACCGATGAAGTTTTTGAAATAGAAGCGGATATGGTAGTTGCTTCCATAGGCCAAATGACTGATATGAAAGGTTTTGAGGACAGTATCCACGAAAATACTTCCCTGCTCAAAGTTGACAAATATCTGCGAGTGGTCGGAAAGGAAAATGTGTTTGGCGGAGGTGACGCCCTAAAAGTTGATTTGATCACAACTGCAGTCGGACACGGACGGAAAGCCGCAGATTCGATTGATGCATATTTGAAGGGTCTTGATTTGCCGGAAGAACCGTATCGCAGTGTCATAAAAGTCAAAGAGCAGGATTTGAATTATTTTTTCCATTCCAATCAAGCCAAACGAAACCATCATGTTGCCAAAAAAATTGTCGGCAACCACGATCAAGTTCTAGAAGCTCTGACCAAAGAACAGGCAGAGGAGGAATCAAGTAGATGCATGAGTTGCGGATTATGTTTTGACTGCAATCAATGTGCAGCCTTTTGTCCGCAGGATGCTATTTCCCGTTACAAACAGAACCCTGTTGGTGAAGTGATGTACACCCACTACACCAAATGCGTGGGATGTCATATTTGCCAAATGGTTTGTCCTACCGGATATATTCAAATGGGAATGGGAGATGGACTTTAATTTTTTGAGATAATTGTAATGTATGAAGATTTGATCAAAAAAACAGAAGCTGCGATTGATGATTCAATGCACTGGGCGGAAACAGGCTGGACCGTCACTTTCGGTCCCAGACAAACTGAAATCAATTCCCTGCAGGCCGCCGAAGAACTTCCCGAAACATTTGTTTACCGTTCTGAAGCAATCAATTACTGGAAACAGGCCCGTCTGACAGGTTATGATGCGGGCGTTTCAGGTCAAAAAGCTTTGGAGTCACTTAAGAAAGGGAACCTCAAAGATGCAGAGGATCATCTCTATTTTTCTCAATATGTAGAAAAACCATTTGCTGAGTCTTCCAAAACCTGGGTTAACGTGCATGCTGCCGCAAAAGCAATAATAGCTGAGGAAGAGTAACTCTTCATGTTCAAAATTACCTGCCTATGGACATCAACCCTTTTGATCTGGACGATAACGAAACTTACTTGAGATGGCGAGAGAGTAAACTCAAAGATTATCCGACAAAATTTGATAATTTACTGGTTGAGGTCAATAACCCCCGCAAATTAAGACAAAGAGAATTTGATGCTTTGCAGCAGCGTTGCCGCAAGGCAAATATGGCGGTTTATGTAGGCAAAACCGGAGATGATCCTGATCCGGAAATTCCGTTTGCGATTGCACGACAATTCGGAGTTTCCGGACTTAACAAAAATTGGTTGGCCGATGAAAATGCTCTCTCCTCGCTCACGGTGAGAGAAAATGGAGTACGGCAGCATTACATTCCTTACACCAACCAGGCCATCAATTGGCACACGGACGGATACTATAATTCTCCGGAAAAACAAATTCGTTCAATGATGCTGCACTCGGTGCAAAAAGCAGGTAGTGGCGGCGAAAACAGTTTGTTCGATCATGAAATTGTATACATACTTTTACGTGAGGCAGATCCGGAACATATCCGGATACTGATGCGTCCGGATGCTCTGAGTATTCCTCCCCGTTTGGGCGAATATGGAGAAGTGGCCCGCAAAACGGAAACCGGACCAGTGTTTAGCCTTAGCGCTGCAGGAGATTTACACATGCGTTACACCATCCGTAAAAAGAATGTTGTCTGGGCTGACAATCCTGAAACAAAGTCCGCAGTAAAATTATTAAATCAAATCCTGACGGGAGATTCAGACTTTGTTTTCCAGATACTTTTGGAGCCTGGAATGGGCTTGATCAGCAACAATGTACTGCACAACAGAAATGCCTTTGTTGATAATGAAAAAAATTCTCGTCATTTTTTCCGATCCCGTTATTTTGAACGATTAAGAGGAACAGGGGTTTCAGAAGTTTATTTTTCTTTATAAGTCACAGCTATAAAAACAATGGATATTGGAATTTTAGTAAAAGAAGGGCCATACAATCATCAAGCTTCGGATACTGCATATAAATTTGCTAAAGCTGCCATGAAAAAAGGACACAGGATTGATGCCGTCTTTTTTTACAATGACGGAGTAAACAATGCAAGTAAAGATATGGATCCACCTCAAGATGACCGGCACATCGGAAATCGCTGGGTTGAGCTTTGTCAAAAGGATAAAATTCCAATGATGGTTTGTATTGCAGCAGCAAAACGGCGCGGAATCGTTGACGATGTTTTAATTGATTGTGGTGAAATCACCGGTCTAGGCAACTTTACTGATATTGCAATCCGGAATGATCGACTTATGATTTTTGGAGATTAAACAATGGAAGATGATGAAATAGTTAAAAAAATAATGCATGTCATGAGAAAAGCGCCTCACGGGACTATTTACACCTACGAGGGCCTGGAAATGATTTTGATTATGGCAGCTTACGATCAAGATATTTCGGTTGCATTTATTGATGACGGAGTTTATGCATTAAAAAAAGATCAAGACACCGAAGGACTTGAAATCAAAGGTTTTTCAAAAACATTCAAAGCTTTGGACGGCTACGATGTTGAAAATTTATATGTAGACCAAGTCTCCCTGGAAGAACGTGGCCTGATAGAAGATGATTTACTGGTTGATGTTGAGGTTCTGAGTTCTGCAGAAATTGGAAAAATCATGACCGAACAGGATGTTGTGGTTCATCATTGAAATATGTACCCTTCAAAACAAAATTCATAATCCGTGTCGTAATTAAATATGTTACATACAATCAACAAATCTCCGTTTGGAAATAACAGTTTTGAAACTTCCACCCGCTTCTTTCAGCCAGGTGACCCCGTCCTTTTTATTGAAGACGGCGTTTATGCGGTGCAAGCCAACAATAAATTTTCCGGAACTTTAGCTAAAGTGCAGAAAAATAATCCTGTTTATGTGCTTGGACCTGACTTGAATGCCAGAGGGATTGGAAATATTGCTGAAGGCGTAACTTCCATTGACTATGAAGGTTTTGTGGAATTGGTTGAGGAACATCAAGTCAACAGTTGGCTATGAATCAAGTTTCAATATCCGAATGACTTGGATGTAAAGGGGCACCCTACCCACTACTTGTTTCCTGAAATTTAACTATTGAAAAGCATTTTGCAATGGATCTCCTGCCTGTATTTATGAACTTGCACGACCAACTCTGTTTAGTTACAGGAGGCAGTCCGTTAGCCTTTCAAAAAATTCAGTTATTGCTAAAGACCGGTGCAAAAATTCACCTTCATTCTCATGACAAACTTTGTAATGAAGTTGAGGTACTCCTGCAGCAGAATCTGATCAATTTAATTCAGGCAAACCTTGAAGATTTGGATCTAAGAAATTACAAACTGATCATTGCAACTTATGACGACTTTGAGAGCAACCAGTCTATTGCTGCATTAGCTCAGAAAAATAACACTCCGATAAATGTCGTTGATCAACCGGAACTTTGTTCTTTTCTAGTGCCCTCCATTGTGGATCGATCACCATTGATTGTCGCAGTATCGAGTTGTGGTAAATCACCTACTTTTTCCCGTTTTATCCGTAACAAAATTTCAGATTTTCTGCCGGAATCCTACGGCCCACTTGCTGCCATGCTGGGAGAGTTCCGGAACAGAATGAAACCATTTCTCCTGACTTATGAGGCAAAAAAAGAGTTTTGGCTACGCATGATTTTTTCCAGTCCTGTTGTTGAACTTTTTATTTCTGGAGAAAAAGATTCTGCCAGGATAATTTTGGAAAAAGAGGTGGAGCAGCACTCAAAACATAATAAAGTTTTGAGTGAACAGGTTGGCTAAATCTCTCCCTTCGGTCGAAATGACCCGTTGCAGTCAATAATATCAATTTCTTACAAGAACTTGTGATTCACGAGGAACTATAAAAATTAAACGAGTAATCGATGACCATCTTGTTTGAAAAGCTGCTGGAAAACCCTGAAAAAACGATGACTTCGATCATCCAACGCGTGGCGACCGGTCCGCAAATGAGCAAAAGCATTTCTTACGATGAAGCAAGGGCAGGTATGCATCTTGTTTTAGAGGAACTTGCTGATCCAATCCAGTCAGCAGTGTTTTTGATTGGTTTGCGGGTGAAACGTGAAACAGACGATGAAAATAAAGGTGTTTTGCAGGGTATCCGAGACAACACAAAAACCGTAGTCGCAGATGTAGATGAATTAGTTGATATAGCAGACCCTTACAACGGTTATGGCCGCAGTCTTCCGTCTTCTCCATTTTTACCGGTGCTGCTGGCTGAAGCCGGAGCCCCTGCGGTATCACACGGAATAGAAACAGTTGGACCGAAATTTGGGGTGACGCACAACCAGGTATTACAGGCAGCCGGGGTTTCGGTGGAGTTGACCGGGGAGGAAGCCGGAAAGCAAATCAGTAATCCGGAAATCGGCTGGGCCTATGTTGACCAAAGGTCTTTTTGTCCGAGCTTGTTTGGGTTGGCAGATTTTCGAAAAAGAATTGTGAAACGCGCGGCTATTTCCACTGCAGAGGTTTTGACAGGTCCAGTACGTGGCCGTAAAAAAACACACTTACTGACCGGTTATGTTCACAATGAATATCCGCCGATTTACACCATGCTGGCCCGACATTCCGGATTCGATTCCGCACTTTTGCTGCGGGGTACAGAAGGAGGAGTAACTCCTTCATTACGCAAGCGTGGTGAATTTGTCCGCTATTGGGAGCAGGGTGAAGATACAGTTGTTGAAGCTGATCCAGCAGAAATTGGGATTGAGCAGGTAAATCGCATGGTGCCGATTCCACCGGCGCTGCTGCCAAAAAAAGATAGAGAATTTGGGCCTAATGAAAACAATGCTGAAATTGCAAAACTTGCGGCAAAAGAAGGATTGGCTGCATTAGAAGGCAAAAACAGCCCAACCAGTGACGCTTTGCTTTATAGTGCATCTTTGACGCTGTGGCATTTGGGGCGCTATGACTCTGTTCCGGATGCGGCTTTCGTGGTACGAGAAATCTTATCAAGCGGCATAACGGTAGAGCGTTTCCGCAGAGCGGCTGGTGCAAAAAATGGGTAGTCCTTTTGATGTTTTGATTGAGCAAAATAAAGATAAAATTCATGAAAAGTGGTTGACTCGGCGTTTGGGAATTTTTTCTGAACAAAAGAGGTCCTTGATCATGACGCAGATGGACCAGTTTCAAAATCCAATTCGTCACGAAATGGCGGAAGGATTAACAGGAATTCTGGCACATTTTAAAAACAGGGGAGAAAATTTTAGCAGCGCCCTGGATCAAATTACGAGAGTTTTGGCTATTCAGGATTTTCCGCCGTCCAGAGCGATGGGTCTTTTTTATGAGTTGAAAGAAATTGTACGGGATATTGCGAAAAAAGATGGAGTCAGTTTTAGGGCAAAAGATTGGGGAGAGTTTAATTCCCGTCTCGAACAAATGACGCTGGAAGCCTTTGATTCTTATGTGGATCATCGGGAAAAAATCTATCAGATTAAAGTTGATGAAAGTAAAAACAGGGCATTTATGCTCTTGAAAAAGGCAGGATTATGAAGGTGATTTATCCATTAATTGCAGTCGTGTTTCTTGGTGCAGTTGCTTTTGCCGGAGTTTCTGCGGGCCTGGATTATTTATTTGGTGTCATCATTCCATATTTTGCCCTGTTTGTGTTTTTAGTCGGATTCATCTGGCGTATTTACGACTGGGTTAAATCTCCGGTTCCTTTCCGTATTCCTACCACTTGCGGCCAGGCCAAATCCCTGGAATGGATTAAAAAAGATGAATTGGAAAGCCCATCAGGATTTTGGGGTGTGGTCGGAAGAATGTCGCTGGAGGTTTTGTTTTTCCGCTCTTTGTTCCGCAACACAAAAGCAGAAATGACTCCTAACGCAAATCTGGCTTATGGCTCCAGCAAATGGCTTTGGATAGCAGGTCTGGTATTTCACTGGTCTTTACTTGTGATCGTACTGCGGCATTACCGCTTTTTTTTAGCCGCAGTTCCGGGGTTTGTTGAGATGCTGGAAAGCACAGACGGTTTCCTGCAAGTCACTCTCCCAACGCTTTATATAACCGATTTACTGGTGGTTTTGTCGGCAACCTTTTTGGTGTTGCGCAGGTTGGCCAGTGCACAGATGCGTATCATCTCTCTTTCCACAGATTACTTTCCACTGTTCCTGATATTAGCAATAGTATTTAGCGGCATCAGTATGCGCTATCTGGACAAGGTGGATGTAGTTGCCGTCAAAATTTTAATCCATGGCCTGACCAGTTTCAGTGCGGAAGCACCCGGAGAAATTGGAGCTATCTTTTATGTCCACTTGTTTCTCGTCTGTGTGTTGGCAATGTATTTTCCATCCAGCAAATTGATGCACATGGGTGGAGTCTTCCTCAGTCCAACTAGAAATTTAGCCAACAACAGCCGTGAAAAACGGCACATCAATCCCTGGAATCCGGAAGTTAAAATCAGAACTTATGCAGAGTATGAAGATGAATTTCGTGAAAAAATGATAAAAGCGGATTTGCCTGTTGAAAAAACAGAATAGTCCAAATGACATTTGCCAGAAATTTACTTTTTGCGTACTAGTTAGGAATTATCATGACAACAAACCCACCAGAACTATCTGAACTCACAGCGGAATACGAACTGGCTCCAAGTCTTTTGAAAGGAGACAGTCCCGGACGCGAATGGCTGGATATCCCGGTTGTATTCCGGGACGGAAACTGGTGCCATGCCGCAAAACCGGATGTGATTGAAAGTCTTGGTTTCAACAATCCAAGAAAATGGAGTCCGGAAGATGAAGATTGGCAGCTCGAAAAAGGCTGGCAAAAAATTGTCTTAGACGGTATGAAAGAGCGTTTGGGACAATTTCGTTCCTTCAAATTGTTCATGGACATTTGCGTCAGATGCGGGGCCTGCTCAGACAAATGCCATTTCTTTCTGGGAAGCGGAGATCCGAAAAATATGCCTGTGGTAAGGGCGGAATTATTGCGTTCCGTTTATCGGCACGAATTTACCTGGTCCGGAAAACTATTGAAAGGAATGGTGGGCGCAAGACCCTTGACGGAAGAAGTACTCAAAGAATGGTTCATGTATTTTCATCAATGCACCGAATGCCGCCGCTGTTCTGTGTTTTGTCCATTTGGAATTGACACTGCGGAAGTGACTCTGGTTGGACGTGAATTGCTCAATTTGGCTGGAGCCAACATCAATTGGATCTCTAAACCGGTTTCTGACTGCACTCGAACCGGAAACCATTTGGGAATTGAACCGCACACTTTCAAAAGCGTGGTCGAATCTTTAGCCGAAGATATTGAAGATCAAACCGGAGTTACGGTCAATCCAACTTTCAATCGTAAAGGAGCAGAGATTCTGTTCATCACTCCTTCCGGAGATATTTTTGGCGATCCAGGTATTTACACTATGATGGGCTACATGATGTTGTTTGAACACATCGGACTTGATTACACACTCAGCACTTATGCTTCAGAAGGCGGGAATTTCGGCTATTTCACCACCAATCAAACAACTAAAAAGCTCAATGCCAAAATGTATCACGAAGCAGAGAGATTGGGTGTGAAATGGATTTTGGGCGGTGAGTGTGGTCACATGTGGCGCGTGGTTCATCAGTACATGGACACAATGAACGGCCCAGCTGATTTTATGGAAGAACCGGTTTCACCGATTACAGGTACAAAATTCCGCAATGCGACTTCAACAAAAATGGTTCACATTGCAGAATTCAC
>CAJXDX010000041.1 GCA_913052275.1 uncultured Pseudomonadota bacterium
TATTTTTATTAGCATTTGAAAGAGTTGAGATTTTGTTAATAGAATTTGCTGCAATGATTTTCACATTCTTATTAAGATCTTCCAATTCCTGATTGATTAACAATAAATCAGAATTAATGTCTGAAACATAATTTTGATCAAATGATTCAGTATCCTCATTTAAAAATTTATCAATTTCAAAATCGTAAATGAAACCAATTTCTGTGAATTTACCTTTAATAATATCAATGCTTGGATTAAGATCTTTTAGTTTATCAGTTATTTTATTGCTGAATGTATATCTATATTGACTATATACTTTCAGTTCATTAATAGCATTGTTTCTTTCACTGATTAATGCCCGAATATTTTTTTTAATTAGTGCAGTTGAATTAGTAATTTTCTTTACTCCGGCTTTTATTGATTCATCATTGGCATTTAAATAAAATGACTGAGTTTGCCCTTTTAACTTAGCCTCTTCCATCCTGATCTCATCAAGTATTATTTTATAATTTAACAAATCTGAATTATAATTAAATTTTACTGATAATTCAGAAAAATAAAAAATTACTAATCCTGATACCATTAGCAGGATTAGAATATTAAGTGAAAAAGTGAAAAAAAGTTTTTTACTTATAGTAAATGAAAAATTTTTCATGTGAATCAATCCCTTGTTTATAAAATTATTTATTTTTTTCAAAGATAGTAAAAAATAAGTCTAGAAAATAATACGGCGACAAAATCGCATCGTAGCTAATGTTTGATATAAAGGAAAGGCAATTTATAAAACAGTGAACAAATACTGAAAATAAATTAGAAATAATTTACTCCGTATAGATACTTCAAGCCGAATATTTGACTTTTATGGAAGAAAAAAACACTACCGAAAAGGACGTAAATAATTTCCGGAAGCTGTATTAACTAGGAACTATTGTAAAAATGATGCATTAGTAAAAAGTAGTAATGACGACCTCGTTTATCATCCCCAAGAAAAAATGCCTATCAATTTTTGTACTTACAAGTTTCTAGATTCCAGTCCATGATAAAACTCAGGACAGGCTATGCACGGGAATGACAACTTATATCCAATCTATCAAAAATAGTTAAGATAAATTTCCCGGATTTCTAACGTTACTGATTCAACCGCCTCCCGCAAATTTTTAACCGAGTAACCTTGAAGCTTAAGCAATTGAAGTATGGTACTCTGCTGAACTCTTTTAAAGTCCAGTAAATTTGTTGAATCATCATAAATCAACCTTAGTCCATTTTCAATCAACCTCAGAAATATATAATTATTTTGCAAAACCTTTGATTCCTGCTGTTTAATGATTGAATTTCTGCCCAGTTCACGCAGTGCTTCCATGGTTTTGGGATTTTGCAGTTGAGGACATAAACGTCCATGTTTAAGCTGCAGTGCCTGAGTCAGGTATTCAACATCAAGCAAACCTCCCCGACCTTCCTTGATATTGCGTTGATGCTTAGATTCTCGAGACAGTTCCTTTTCCTTACGCTGTCTTAAATGATGGATTCGAGCGTTTAAATCACTTGGAGGATGCCATTCATAAACAGCTCTGTGTATTACATCTTTTACCTGCTGAAACCATTCGGAACTCCCACTCCCTCCAATCACACGTGCCTTAATCAAAGCCTGATGTTCCCATGGTTCGGAACTGTCGTGATAATTGAGATATGTATCCAACGGAGACACTAATACTCCTGCGTTTCCAGATGGCCGAAGTCGTGTGTCAAGTTTGTAGGCGAACCCTGTACGGGTAATAGTGGACAGGCAGGAAATCAGACGCTGAATTATTTTGATCCAATATTCCTGTGCCCCTGTCACAGAAGGCCCGGTTGTGGATCCTTCACCTGAATGAATAAATATCAGGTCGAGGTCAGAGTGATAAGTCATTTCTTCACCACCCAGTTTTCCCAAACCTACAATGGCGAATTTGCAAGGAACCCCGTCAGCGTCTTTAACCTCACCGTAACGGGATGCAAGCGATTTTTGCGACAGGTCAAAAGCAGCCCTTACAATAACTTCAGCCAGCACAGTCATTCCAATTCTGGCATGCTCATAGGAAACTAAGCCTTCCATTTCAGCACTGCCGAGTAGAAACGTGATTGTATGCTTGAATTGCCTTAACCGGTCAATTTCTTCTTCCTGGTTACCCTTGCAGCTACAAAGCTGATCTTCAAGAAGTTTTGTTAAATTTTCTACTGAAATATCAGGAACCGGTTTGTCCAGTTGTTCCAGTAATTCCAGATTATTAAGCAGATAATTCCACAACATTTCACTGGTTTCAGCAATCCTTGTAAGGCGTGACAGAGCAGACGGATACTCAGATAATTTCCTGTAAAAATCTATCTGTACGTTTATAGATTCAAACAAACGCTGAAAGTGATTTTTTGTATCCTGGCTTATAAGCGGAACAAGCTGTTGAGAGAATGATTCAATAAAGTGCTTTTCATCGGGCGTAAAATGTTTAATCCTGGCACATTTTCGTATAGACGCTTCAATTTCAAGGTGTTTGCGACTGAAAAGACCGTTGAAGATTGCCCGTACTCTTCCCATTACATCTTTCAACTCACTCAGCATTTGCTGTCGTGCTTTTTCAGCATCCAAATTCTTGTAACCTAAACTCCTGGCTAGAGCCTGCTGCAGTTCAATTGAAGAAGGCAACGTGTGGGTCTGCTGTTCATCACGCAGCTGAAGGTGGTGTTCCACACGCCTCAAAAACAAATATGCCTCCTGCAGCAACGCGGCATCCCGTCCAGGAATCAGCCCTGTTTTATTCAACTCCTGCAGAACATGTAAAGTCCCATTTACCTGAAGCTGCTGATTAACACCACCATAAAGGAGTTGAAACGTCTGCACAAAAAATTCTATTTCACGGATTCCACCCACCCCTAATTTTACGTTCAAATGGTCTTCACGCAGATGTTCTTCTTCAATACGTTCCTTGACTTTTTCCACATCGTGCAGAACTTCTTCATCAAGCAGGCTCCTGTAAACAAATGGTGTTATCATATTCATCACATCTTTGGAAAGTCGTTCAGTGCCTGCTACAGGAACTGCTTTTATCAGGGCCTGACGTTCCCACAATTCCCTGCTTGCGGTATAATAAAATTCGGTTTCATCCAAAGAAAGAACCAGCGGAGCTCGTTCTCCTCCCGGCCTCAAGCGCATATCCATCCGTGCCAAAAATCCTTCTTCAGTTACTTCGGACATCACTTCAATCAATAGTCTTGCTGCTTTTATCCTCAGCTTATGATCAAAATCAATCTCTCCAGTGAGAGGTTCATTGTCATGTATGAAGATCAAATCAACATCGGATGAAAAATTAAGCTCATTACCGCCCAGCTTACCCAGGGCCAAAATACTGAATGGTAAATTCTGATGTGAGTTTAAGTGAAATGAGCGTAAGGATTCTCTGTTTTCATTTCCGGAGGTATCAGTCATTAATTCTTTTTTAGATTTTTCCACATTCCCCAGTTCATGAGTGGTAACAAAGGAAAGTGATTCACGCAGGCAGCAAATTGCTACAGATGAAAGTTCTTCGAGAGTTTCCTCAAATGGACAAAGTTCTGCCAGGTCACGAACTGTAATTCGTAAAAATTCCTCATATTTGAAGCATCGTAAAACTGTCTTGAATTCTGAGAGTGAAAACTTCGGCTGCTGATCAAGCCGCTGTCGCAGCCCGTTCTCCATTTCTACAAGTTTTTTCTTTTGATAAAGGAAGGGTGATTCAAGTAATTCCAGCGCAAGTTCCGGATTTCTTTTAAGCCGAGTGGCCAGGAAATTACTGCGTCCGAAAACCTGCACCAATGCCTTCGTAATGGGATGACCCCAGTTAAAACTGTTCTTAAACTTTTTCTGGTATGATTTTGAAAAATCTAGAAACTGTGTAAGTGCGGCTTCAGGAGTTCCCGAAGAGAGCAGAACAGGGAATAAATCGGCAAGATAATCAGAAATTCCTGAAATGGAAACACTCTCTTCAAGCAATGCCGTGAGCTTCCCTGACGATTCCGCAGAGAAAGGAGATGAATGGTCAGCAAAAACTGCTTCCCAGTCAGTATCCGGAGACAAGGGAAAGAGATTTTCAATCCAGTCGTCAAGAGTCATGTTTAATTATTTTTAGAATTTCAGTAGCAAGCACAGTTTAACATAATCCACGGTAATTCAGAAAAATAATTATCTGCTGAGAGATTGAAAGAATGCTTAAATTGCTGGCATGATTCAGCTTATCTTTTTACACCCGCCAGCAGAGTAATTAATCCATCATTGATGACAAAAACACCTGCTGATGGGTCAAAAAATTTGAACTTCCTAATTCGAATTGGGTTTCCTGTTCTGGTATATTGCTTGCTTTTACCAAAGCAGTTGAAATTGGAGAAAATTTACAAAATTAATTAAAGGTAATCTGATGAGCGGAATGACCAGCCTTGTACAGGCAGCAGGTGTAATTGAGCACAAGATGGAAACCGTTGCCAATAATCTGGCAAACGTTAACACAGTCGGTTTTAAGGAAGATCAGCCTTCATTCAGGGAGGTTCTTTCCACTGTTCAAAGGGTTGTTCCGGAATCCCTGGAGGAGAGATTTTTATCACATGAATATCTGGATGATTATGTCGGCATGGACAAATCGGCAGTAATAGTAGATGAAGTAGGAAAAAATTTCGAACCAGGCAGAATACGTTCCACTGGAAACGATCTCGATTTTGCACTTGCAAATGAAGGTTTCTTCACAATAGAAACACCACAGGGAGAAAGATTTACCCGCAACGGAAATTTTCAAATGGATTCAGAAGGAAGAATTGTAACAAATGAAGGTTATGTTGTACTTGGTGAAAAAGGCGCAATTACAGTCAAAAATGGTCCTGTCCATGTAGATGAAAGCGGCCAGGTCCATGTTGATGGAAAAATCTCCGATAGTTTCCGTCTGGTAAGATTCCGTCACCAGGACCAGCTGCAGAAACTTGGAAGAGGATTTTTCGCGCCGGTTAACAAGGACGACCTACCCAAAGTTTCCACAGACATTCAGATCAAACAGGGGATGCTGGAAGATTCAAATGTAAACAGCATGCTTGAAATGACACGCATGATCTCTGCTACACGTGCCTATGAGTCTGTACACAAGGCTCTTTCCAGAATAGACAGACTGGATGAAAAAGCCATCAGCATGGTACAGGCTTAATTATTTTAACCGACAATATTAATTATAAAACCTGAACAAGGAGTTTCCCGCTTATGATGCGCGCACTATATACTGCTGCTACTGGAATGCAGGCCCAACAGAGAAACATAGATACAACCGCCAATAACCTTGCAAACGTAAATACTACTGGCTTCAAAAAGAGCACCATCCAGTTTCAGGATCTGCTTTATTATAATGAGCGTAATGCAGGTGTTCCGTCTTCAATCTCCACACAAGTTCCGGTCGGAATTCATGTTGGGCACGGTGTGAAGTTTGTCAGCACAGATAAAGTGCACACACAGGGCAATATGGAAAACACAGGCAATGATCTTGATTTAAGTATTGACGGAATGGGTTTTTTCCAGATCCTTCAGCCAAACGGGATTATTGCTTATACCCGTGACGGTCATTTCAATGTGGATGGCCTTGGCAGACTTGTAACAAATGATGGAATGCTGATGGACCCTGAAATAAATATCCCGTCTGATACCAGGAAAGTCCAGGTAGGTTTAGATGGAACGGTAACAGTATTTTTACGTGATGAAAATCTGCCTGAGGCACTTGGCAGCATTCAGCTGGCACGTTTTCAGAATCCTTCAGGGCTTACGCCAATCGGTAAAAACCTTTACCTCTCTACTCCAGCTTCGGGGAATGCCATAGTAGATTCTCCCGCGTCAGGTAATATGGGAAGTCTTACACAGGGATTTTTAGAACGGTCGAATGTTTCACTTGTTGAAGAAATGGTAAACATGATTACTGCACAGCGTGCTTATGAAGTTAATTCCAAAGCCATTCAATCTGCCGATCAAATGCTGCAAAACACTAACAATCTGGTCAGGTAACGATAGTTTCTGGGCAAACAATTAGCTGATTAGATTAAATTTGAAATATAGGAACCGGATTGCTTGGACATAAATATTTTGTTCTGAATTATTTGGTGAACCGAAACTTCAAAATATAAAATAGAATAATATTTGCGATGAAAAACTATCCGTACCTTTACGGAATATTGCTGCTGTTTTTTTTATTATCTTCCGGAACTTCTTTTTCAGCAGGAAATAACTTTTCTGCATCGCAGCAGGTCAAAATCCTTCTTCCACAATCTTCAGTTATTAACAGCGAAAAGTATACTCTCGGTGAAATTGCGCAAATCGAAGGTGAAAATATTCTGCTGCTGGATAAACTTACAGAAATTACTATCGGGAGATCCCCCCTGCCTGGAAGACAGTTAACTGTAACTCGATCTCTGATATTGTCACGGTTACGCTCAAAAGGAATCAACGTAAAGCACCTGGTTTTCCCAGGATTTGACACAACAGTTATACAGCGGGCGGCTCTCAAAATTTCTGGTTCAGACATAGAACAGGTAGTGCTGAACCATATCAGGGATACAAATAAAAATTTGGATTTAAAGCCCCGTCTGCTGGCAAAAACACGTGATATTTTCCTGCCCAGAGGCCAGGTAAGCTATGTGATCAGCTCAAAAGGAAAATATAAAAAAGAAGGAGGCTACAGAAATTATGATGTTGAATTCAGTATTAACGGCAAACCTGTCAGGACAGTTTCGGTGCGGACGTATTTAAAAATTTACAAGGAAGTATATGTTGCACGAGACACGATAAAACGGGACCAGCTTATTGAAGAATCTGACCTTCTGAAGATTCGCAGGAATGTGGACAGGATGCCCCGAGAATATGTAACAGACAAGGATCAGCTGATTGGGAAAATTACCACAAGAACAATAAATCCAAGCGAAGCGATCCGCGGTAACACCGTGACTACACCGCCATTGGTTAAGTCCGGAGACAGGATACAGATTGTTTATGAAACACCATTTTTACGTCTTTCTGCACCGGGAATTTCATTATCAAAAGGCCGAAAAGGAGAGCGTATTCCTGTGAAAAATTCTGAAAGCAAGTTGGTAGTTTTTGCCACTGTTAAAACAAGAAATATTGTACAGGTCAATTAATTTGGTCAATCACACCTGCACAGATTAACAGCCAATAGAAATAAGTCATATTATTCTATTTTTCCGGTCATAACATTACACGAATTTTGAGAAGTGTCCCAATTTAAAAATTTTTTTTCAGCTCTGCACAGAAAGTTTTTACCCTTTTTGATGATGCTTTGCCTTGCAGGTTGTCTCCCACCTGGACAAAAACCACAGCCGCCTGCTGAAATTAAGAAAGTAACCGCAGCCAAAAGACTGAACGAAAAATTAAAACTTACCGCAAAACAACTGCGCAGAAAACGCATTTCCACAGAAAAAAACCGTTATGAAGGCTCTCTCTGGCGATATGAGTCATCATTCGGAAATTTGCTGCGAGATCATCGCGCTCGCTTCCGAGGTGACTTGCTAAGCATTAATGAAATGGGCCTGATAGTTAATGTACCACCTCCCAAGATTGCCCCTGAAGGTCAGCCTGCTGGAGGAGCGGAAACTGGATCAGTAGCTCTTGAGGCAATGACTCTAAGAGATACAATTGAGGAGGAGCAAAACGAAATACTGCGAAATCTGGAAGGTATTTCCGCTCGTGTGATCAAGGTTCTTCCGGATGGGAATATGGTGATCAAAGGACAAAAAATTGATTATCGCCGTCGTAATCAGGTCCGTTACATTACTACAGTAACTGGCATATTGCGACCAGCCGATGTAAATGATTCAAACGTTGTTTCGGCCAGTAAACTCGCTAATCCCAACGTTAAGATCAATCGTCAGCAAAGTGGAAGCCTTGTACGCGAGCGACTGGAAAAACTCGCCCCACTGCTGGGTAAACAAAAAGCCGGATTCTTCGGCCGTCTTGGTGATTTAGCAAAAGGCGGAACTGAATGAATATAATTGAGATTGTGCCCAAAAAAACTTTCACATGTATTTCACAATCTCAGTTTTTACAAGTCATTTTGGAACCTGTCATTATAGTTTCCTGAGCCCAAATCGACTTGATCCAGTTTCATTTTTTTTGGACAAGCTAAAAAAAGTCAGCTGGATTTCTGAACCCCCCTTTGCACTTCTCCTGAAATGACAATTAAATAATTCAGTCAACTTCACTAATTTCATTCACAGAATGCTGTTTATCCCAAATTATTTTAGTTCCGATACAGATTTTCATCTTGATCAGCAACTGAAGCTGCTTTGTTCATTTAACGAGCAGGTGCCATGCAACACTCAGGGAGAATATGCTGAAAACAGTTTCAAAACGCTTTTGCAATCTCTTAAAACAACCAAAATCAGTGATTCTTTGCGGGCTTCCTTCAATGACGGTGATTTAAATAAATGGAAAGAATACGCTAAAAGGGAATTTGATGAAATGGGGCGCATCAACCGCCTGCGTTTACAAAACATGGTTGAACTTGCTGATAAAGAAATGCTGCAGGCCATTTTTGAAATCTTGCTGATGTTTGATATCAATCCACTTAATTCTGGACCGCTTAAGGTTCAGGAAAAGTCTGGCAAGTTTGATAAAGAAGGGAGGCCTGTGATGGGCACACTGACATTTGATGTCTTTCAGAAAGGAGCAATTCATGGAATTGATGGACTGGAAAGGTTTTTGCCGTCTCCTTCTATAAAGGGAGAAGCAGGAATGGATGCCTATCTGGAAAATGAATTTTCCGGAACAGATCTGATCAGTCATTTTAAACAAAGTGCAAAACATCCGATCAAGGCTATTATCTCTTCCGGAAGTTTTGGTGGAATTGGGCATAAACCTGACTCAGATTTGGATATTGGTGTCATTATCGACACCAATCCGCAATTTGAATTGAGCTGGAATGATGCAGATTTCCTGGTTGCCCTGGTGGGGAATGTTATAGACACGTTTTATGATTATTATTTCAAGCACGCACTGAATTCCAGGGAGCAGAAAAAATTTAATAAAGCAGCCACGAATACTATAAAAAAACAATACGGAAAGGTTTTATCTGATAAAGAACAGAACGCGATCCAATTTTTATTTGAGAGCAGTAACCGCAAAGAGCTGAACAAACTGATTCAGGCACATCTGCATAAAAGGACCTCAGCTGAACAGAAAGAATTTTTTGAAAAATCTGTTATTGAAACTTTAAGAAAATTTCCTGATTTTGAAGTTTTGTCAGGTCCGCTTATGGATTTTTTCCCTTTTTTGAAAAAGCATGGAGAAGAGCTAAAGAAAAAATCTTTTCCATACACGTTAAATCAATTCCGCAAGCAGCAACTTCTGCAATGGCTGGTTGAATATTACCATACAGTTTTCCTTGACCAGAACGGTGCTAGCCAGGTGCTGAAGCGTTATGCAAAAATCAATAACATGGCTGTCGATACTTTATCGGCAGAACAACAGCATGACTGCTTTCTGAAAAGTTTGACAAATAATGCTCAACTTTCATTACTGTTGAATGAATTCATTGAACACCTTGCATCTCAAATAGGTTACAAGTCCGGCAAGATTATTTCTGAGTCAATTAATATTTTAAAACAACATTTCAGAGAAAAAGAAATAACTTTTGAGGAAAAACTCGAAAAACGAGTTTTATCTGAACTGAGAATCAACTTCAACTCTCGGACAGTTGGGATGATTGAAAGTTTTTCAGACAGTCTGGCCCGGCAGCAGGAAGCAGAAATTGAATATCCATTACATCTCAAAACTCGTCAAATTAAAGCCTACCTGTCTAAAAAATTTCCTTCCGCTAAAATTAATTTTTCAATTAACATTCTGCGCAGACAGCGTGCGGGGCAACATTCTTCTTTTTTGGTTTCACCTCAAGGAAGCAAGGCATATGCTTTTATGCAGAATGACTTCCTTTTAAATCCAGCCGCAATGATATGCGGAATCACACCAATGCCATTTGACCTTCCAAAATATTTTAAAGTTCTTTCTACTATTGGTGTTTTTCCGGAAAAAAAATGGACTCTGAAACAAAACCTTGCTGCTGAATATAAAATAAACGATCAGGCTGATCTAAATGGTACCGATGTTTTTCAGAAAAAAAGGCTGGTCCGTAAAAAAATATATATCTTTGAAGAGGAGACTGAATCTTTTGTACTTGGGAAATTGCCAAATTGGGGAGAAATCAAAATTCCTCGGGAAATGTATCTGGAACACGCCATCCCAATATTTCTGCGTGAAAGCCAGAAAATTAACGAGGGCAAACTTCCAGAAGCTTTGCTGAATTGCTGGTGGCTTGAAATGATTATCTGTATTGACAGTGAAGACGTACTTCCTACAAGCATCAGCAGACTGTTGTGGAATCCTGATGGCAGGAACTTTCTCAGGGGAAAACGCAGTGGTCAGCTTATTAACGCGATTCTAAAGATGGAAAAAGATTATCCTGCACTGCAGCTTGATCCATGGTGGCTGAAATTTACAGAAATGCTGATTCGTTTTAAAGGCTGCGAACAGAAAAATCAAGCAGAGCCGGATTTTGAACTGAGCACACTTTCCGTCACTCAAAAAAATATCATATTCTGCTTCGCTCAGTACATGGGGATATCTAAAATTATTGATTTTGAAAACGAAGGGAATTCGATTGAGCTTGACGAGAAGGCATCATGGCGTGTCAAAGCATTGGTTGATTTTTACAATATTTTCTACTCTATCCCTGAAGAACGGAGAGAGCTTATTCATATTTCTGAAGGACAGGATGAAGCATGCAGCAAAAAGGAAAAATTTCTAAAGCAGCTCTTTATTGAATCAATGTCAAGGGTAGAGGGAAAGCTCTGTAAAATTGGACATGATCGAGCGCTTAGACAAATTACAAACCAACTGGAACGTTTGAGCGAAAAAAAACACGAAACCACAGAAGCAAAAAATTTTCTGAGCCCATTACTGCAGACTGTCAATCAAAGAGTCTCAATTGAAGACAGTGAAGTTCGGCTAAAACTTAAAAAGAAAATACCACTAAACAATGTTGAACAATTTCAGGCAAATATTGTTTATGAGGAACTGCAAAAACTAAAAAGTGTACAGGGAGACATTGTAGATTACTTTGCCCGGTTCGGCTTAAAAATGCAGCACAGCTGGGTGAGAAAAACAATATTGAATTCAAAAGTAAAAGTTTCAGGAGACGCCCTGGAAAACGCGGTCTTTAAATATTATTTTGAGCAGAATCTTGATAGAAAACCTTATCAGCTGCAGCTTCCATTTTCAAACAGCCTGTGTACCCCAAGATCAAAAATAAAGGTTGAATTTAACCGTAAAACTGGAAAGTGGAAATTCGGCACAATTATCAGCGGGAATCAAGAAGTTGTTGAAACTGAAACGGGAAAAGTCATACCGATGTTTGAGGCGGACCTGACGGAAGGTATAGCACGCTTTGCTTTAAGCGGAAGTATCTGTTTTGACGGCAATCATGTTCCTAAATTTGAGAAACCCGCATCTCAAGTAAAAAGTGATGTTGCAAAAAATTCCATATCAGGAGGAGAATTATTTTCTCTGGCTGCAGATATAAATACTTTCTTTGCTCAATTTGAGATTTCTTCCCGTGAAATGCTTGAAAACATACATTACATTCGTGATGTTATGATGATCTGTAATGTTAACAAACATGACACGATCTCGCTTATTGTTCGTGATAATTTTGCCCGTTTTTATGTGAAAAATTTCCAAATTGGCAATATTGCAATTAATAATATTCCACAAAACTTAAATATCGAAGGAGAAGATGCCCTGGCCATGTTTTTCATGCGGCTCAACAGCAGGGAGTGCAGACTTTTATTCATGCGTCAGTTATCCGCTCTAAAAATCCCTTTGAGGACTTCCAACCAGCCCCACTTAGGAACCTGGGTAAACGGTTCAAATTTCAATTTGCCTGATTCTGTAAAACATAAGCAAAATTACCTTAACGGTATTGCAAAAAAACTCTGGCCTAAAGATTCAATCGGTACAAAAGAACAGCTGAAACCAACTCCCCTCACTCATACATTTGATCAGATAGGCAAAGCAGCAATAATTTTCTGAAACGTATTTTTATATCTGCAGCTGGTATAAGATCTGCTGGAGAAAAAAGTTTCAAAATCAACTAATAAAAAGTATAATGCTTGTGTCAGCAGACTAAAATGCTTTTATATTGACTGGTTTCCGGAGTTAGAACATGGCCACAGCAGAACTAAAAGAAAATTCAAAAACTCCAAATATTAACTTC
>CAJXDX010000042.1 GCA_913052275.1 uncultured Pseudomonadota bacterium
GAACTTTTCCGTACAGCTTCCCATGTTATTGCAGCACATGGAGCAGGATTGACGAATGTTTTGTTCGCACCTGCCGATGTTAGAATATTGGAAATTCGACCCGAACTTTCAAGCGGCCAGTTTTGTTTTGAAAAATTGTTTTCTCTGGGATGGCCTAATAGTGAATTCCTTGTGTCACCAGTTAAAGGAAAGTTCGAAATCCCACCAGAGATGCTGAATGAAGTCTTAGAACGCTGGAGTAGTGAAAATCTGTATCATGACTCCTGTTAAGCAGAATAACCCCTGAAATTATTACTTCACGGTTCAGTTCCAAATCTTTCTCCTGCAATTTCCACAATATGTTTCCCAATGTTCAAGGAAGATGTAGCCGCAGGAGATGGAGCATTGCAGACATTGATGATGTCCCCATTTTGCTGAATCAGAAAATCATCAAGCAGTTTGCCGTTGGGCATTACTGCCTGTGCCCGAATACCTGCCGGTGCAGATTCCAGGTCATCAGCCTTAATTTCTGGAATCAAGCGCTGCAAAGCCCGAACGAAAGCTGCCTTGCTGAAGGAGCGCCACATCTCTCCGGCACCGGCACTCCAGTATTTAAATGCCAATTTTAAAAATCCCCTGTAACTCAAAACTTCTGCCAGTTCCAGAAGATTAATCTTGCTTTTAGTGTAGCCCTCTCGCGCAAATGCCAGTACTGCATTTGGTCCGCACTCTAATGTTCCGTTTATCATTCGAGTAAAATGAACGCCTAAAAAAGGAAATTCAGGGTCCGGAACAGGATAGATCAGATTCCGGCAAAAATGATGTTTTTCCGGACGTATCAGGTAGTATTCTCCACGGAAGGGGATGATTTTAGCATCTGGAGTTTGAGTCATGGAGGTAATTTTATCTGAATATAATCCCGCACAATTAACCAGTAATTGGCCTTCGTATTCAGATTGATGAGTCTGCACAACCACTCTGTGGCCAGTCTGACGAACACCAATTACTTTCTCGGAGCACACGATGCTGTTTCCCTCTGCTTCGCGAACGCGTTCCGCAAGTCTCTCACAGACTTGCATAAAATCAACAATGCCTGCTTCCGGAACATGGATAGCTTTAATTCCTGCCACATGAGGTTCGAGTTCACGCAATTGTTCATGGCTGATCATCTCACAGCTGACACCATTGGTTCTGCCACGTTGATAAATCATTTCCAGAACAGGCAGTTCATTCTCGGTTACTGCCACAATCACCTTACCGCAGATTTCAAATTCAATTCCTTCCCTTCGGCAGAAATCCTCCATCCTCGATTTTCCTTCACGACAGTTTACTGCTTTCAATGAACCGGGTTTGTAGTAAATTCCAGTGTGCAGAACTCCGGAGTTATGACCGGTCTGGTGCATGGCCAGTTGTGATTCTTTTTCAAGTACTGTGATGCTCAGGCGGGGATATTCACGGGAAAACTGGTAAGCTGTGGCAAGGCCTAATATGCCTCCGCCGATGATGATGATGTCCGTTTGCTGCATGAACTATGAAATGTTCATTTTATTGAATTACAAGTACAACCAGTTCCTTGCATCCATGGATTCCATACACCAAAGTTTGTTCTATATCGGCAGTTTTGGAGGGTCCGGAGATAAGGAGAGCATTAGTGGGCATCTCAGAACTCCAATTTTCTGAGATCATTGCTTCCCGGAAAGTGCTGTATATTTCACTGGCGTACAGAACAGCAATATGGACCGGTGGAACAAGAGACATCAGCCTTGGTTCATCCGGTGTGGGCCATAGGATCAGCGAACCTGTTTCCGCGATTCCACCACGCGTAGTTGTAATTGCAGCATCAATTTCAAAAAGCAAATCTTTGCTTTCCTCAATTGGATCCTTGTAATCAATCAATTCAGGCATCATCTCAGAAGACTCTTGTTTCAAGTTCCCAAGTTCCTGAGCCAAACCGGTTTTTGCACCGTAAAGAATTTTATTGATCTGTTTTTGTTCTAAAATAGAACAGAGATTCTTTATCCATGTATTTTCCACACACAAATGCACTTCTGTATGTACCGCTTCCATCATGCTTTTCAGACGCAGCACTTTTTCTTCAGCAGACCAGCGTTTGCCTTCGTCAAATGAACTGCCTTCATGGAAGTTAAAGTTTCTGGAATCTTTTTGGAGGACTCCGGTCGTTTGCTGAAGACGGGTCAGGATGTTATTGCGTGAAGCTGCAGAACTATTCATAAGACAACCCTTCTTCACGGGCAAGTTGATGCAAATTTTTTTTGGCAAAAACAGGGGTTGATCTTACCGAAGTCCAATTCCGGAGAACAGGCATCCAGCGCGGAGTAAAATTTCCAAGTTTAGTAATTCCCAGACTTTTTAACCTGTACAGTTCCGGGTTAGCAAAAACCGTTTTCCATCCTTTCCAAACCAGATTGCCTGCTCCTGCCTTCCACGCTTTTGGGCTTGTGAGTGGAATATTGCCTTTGTCCTCTTCTTTCTGGTGTCGCAAACGAAGCAGTATTTCAGTTATTGGAATTTTGACCGGACAAACCTCAACGCATGCTCCGCACAAACTTGACGCATCAGCCAGGAATCCTGCCTTGTGCAGTCCTTTCATTTGCGGAGTAAGAATTTTCCCGATTGGACCCGGATAAGTTGTACTGTAGGCATGTCCCCCGATTCTTGTATACACGGGACAGTGATTCATGCAGGCCCCGCAGCGTATGCAAAGCAGCGTTTCTCGTAAAAGTTGATCGGAATGCATCTGGGAACGGCCGTTATCCAGCAGGATCAAATACACATTTTGTGGACCGTCTTTTTCTCCGTCTTTGCGTGGAGAAGTTATCATATTGAAGTATGTTGTGATAGCCTGGCCAGTTGCGGAACGTGTCAACAAACTCAGCAAGGGAGGCACATCCTCAAGATGCTCAACTACTTTTTCAATGCCCATCAATGCCACGTGCACGGGAGGCAAAGTTGTACAAAACCTACCGTTTCCTTCATTCTCAACCAGGCAAAGGGTTCCTGTTTCCGCCACAGCAAAATTAACTCCTGAAACTCCGATATCTGCCTGATAAAACTTCCTTCTCAGGACTTTACGGGCAATGGCTGTCATTTCCTCCGCGCTCTCCGCGAAAACGCTCGGCTCTACTTTTTGATGAAACATCTGCGCGATTTGTTCCTTGTTTTTATGAATCGCAGGCATGATTATGTGTGAGGGCAGCTCATGATCGACCTGGATGATATATTCTCCAAGATCAGCTTCAAGGGCTTCAATTCCATGCTGCTCAAGAAAATGGTTCAATTCCATTTCCTCTGAAACCATTGACTTTCCCTTGACTATGCTTTTGGCATTATGGCGCTGTGCAATTTCCAGTACCAGCTGATTGGCCTGATCAACAGTTTCCGCCCAATAAACCTGAATCCCGTTTTTGCTGCAGTTACTTTCCAGTTGTTGCAGCAATTCCGGAAGCTTGTGCAAGGCATTTGCCCGTGCGGAATGACCTATTTCACGGAGCTGATGAAATTCCTGATCATCTGGAAATACTGCAAGACGCTTTTGCATCAATCCGGACATGGCGCGTTTGAAGTTACCACGCAGCTGAGGATTATTCAGGGCAGAAAAAGTATCTTTTTTAAACTGTTCAGTGGAAAGCATGCGTCTCAGTTTATAGTTTTTTAATCCAAATCTGTTACTGCTCCCAGCGAGGCTGAACTAACTGATTTTGCGTATTTTGCCAGTACTCCTCGGGTATAACGGGCCTGAGGGCGAACCCAGCTATCCTGTCGCCTTTTAATTTCATCTTCCGGAACTTCCAGATCTATGGTGCGTTTAGTAATATCAATTGTAATGTTATCACCATTTTCAACTATACCCAGCAAACCTCCTTCAAAAGCTTCTGGAGTAATGTGCCCTATCACGAAACCATGAGAACCTCCGGAAAACCTTCCATCAGTGATCAGGGCCACATCATTCCCCAGGCCCCGTCCCATTATGGCGGAGGTTGGTGAGAGCATTTCACGCATACCCGGACCTCCTTTAGGACCTTCATACCTGATTACAATCACATCTCCTTTAACTACAGTACCATCCAGAATCCGATTCAGGGCTTCTTCCTCGGAATTGAAAACTCGTGCAGTTCCCCTGAAAAACTCCCCTTCTTTTCCGGATATTTTTGCTACTGCTCCTTCAGCAGCAAGATTCCCACGCAGAATCACAAGGTGGCCAGTTTTTCTTATCGGATCATCAAGTGATTGTACAATCTTCTGTCCATCTTCATAAGGCTTAACGTTTTCCAGATTTTCACGTACTGTCTTCCCTGTCACAGTCATGCAATCTCCATGAAGCAGGCCTGCATCCAGAAGCATTTTCATCAAGGGCGGCAATCCGCCTATCTTGACAAAATCTGTCATTAAATACTTCCCGCTTGGTTTTAAATCCGCAAGAACCGGAGCTTTGTTCCCAATTCTCAAAAAATCATCCAGCTCCAGGCTTACTTTTGCCGCATTGGCCATAGCAAGCAGATGCAAAACCGCGTTTGTGGATCCGCCCAGTGCCATCACAACGGTAATCGAGTTTTCAAATGCCTCTCTGGTAAGAATGTCGAGTGGACAAATATTTTTTTCTATCAAACGTAAGACTGTTTCACCTGCTTGAACGCAGTCACGCACTTTATCCTCTGAAACTGCTTCCTGTGCAGAACTGTTTGGAAGACTCATTCCCAGAGCTTCAATGGCAGAGGCCATTGTATTTGCTGTGTACATTCCTCCACACGAACCCGCACCCGGGATAGCACATGATTCGACTTCTTCAAGTTCATCCTGTGTAATTGTTCCGGCTGCCTGTTTACCCACTGCCTCAAAAATAGAGACAATATCAACATCCTTGCCTTTGTGAGTTCCCGGAAGTATTGTTCCTCCGTATACAAAAACAGCAGGACGATTTAAACGTGCGATGGCAATCATGCATCCGGGCATATTTTTATCACAACCACCAATTGTGACTATTCCGTCATAGCTTTGACATCCAACTACCGTTTCAATCGAATCAGCAATCACTTCACGTGAAACAAGCGAATATTTCATCCCTTCCGTACCCATCGAAATACCGTCTGAAACAGTAATTGTCCCAAAAGTCAAAGGCATCCCTTGTGCTTTGCGTACGCCTCTCGCTGCATGCTCTGCCAAGTCATTTATGTGCATATTGCATGGAGTTACTGTTCCCCATGTAGAGGCGATGCCAACTTGAGATTTCTGAAAATCGCCTTTTTTGAATCCAACACCATAAAGCATGCCCCTGCTGGCAGCACGTGCATTTGTCTCAGTTACCAGCTTTGAGTAACGACGATGTCCGGATTCTCCAGTTTGCTTTTTTGCAGTCATATTATTCCTTTTCTGTATTTATGTGATAAGTATTTCTTCTGATTGTAAATATTCCAGACAATCTTGTAGAACCCAATCAGTGGATCATACAATCTGTTGTATCCTATCGGATTAAGGAACACAAGAGTTCAGTTTTGAGGGAAATTACTGGATACGTAATTCAGGGAGAATTTAAATTACTTCTTTTAAATTGTGAACTTCAGGAAAAGAATCACTGGCAGTAATTAATCCGTTTACTTGGAGGGTTTTTGGCAGGACTTCTACTAAAAAATCCTGCATTGTGGACGACATCTCTATGGCAAAGCGCTGGGACATTGCAATTAACAACAGGTAAACCAGACCTCTGCAGTGCCACATCTGTTCCAGAGTTGTAGTGAAATAAGGTTCTTCATCAGCATAAACTACAGCATTTTTGTTGGCCAGAAGATGACCGCCAAACATCAGCTTGTAGAATACATCAGGGTATTGATCAAGCTTGCTTTGGTGGTTTTGGTCAAAAAACGCTGTTCCAATTTGAAAAATAAAAAGCTTATCTTTTGCAATATCAACAACCCTGTTTTTTTCCAGTGGGACATTAAACATGAATGGCATGCGGGCATGCATCAGCATATTCCACTCTGCCTTGCGGTCCAAAACAGCAGCGCCATTTTCAGTGGGTCTAAAATAAATTGATTGATTTTGCTGGCTGCTTTTGGGAATCACTCCCCAACGTTCAGCCGAGTGATACTCCTTGCCCCGCTGGGTCAGCAGTTCCAGGGTAAAATTGTGGGCTGCGGCATTTACCTGCATGTCCCCTCCATGCAGTTTACGAAAATAATTTGCAAAGTCATCACGATACTCTTCAACTCTGGAAAGGAAATAAGGCGAAGAACACTCCGGAACCGGGCTGATACTGGTAGATAATTTTTCCAGCGGTTCTGAATATGTTTCACAAAGTTGCTCAAAGGCAGTAACTGTTTCTTCTAAATGCTCATGGATAACTGTTTCAAAAGAAATATTCCTGGCTTGTTTGTTTTCCAGAACTGAAAGAGGCCTGGTTGTCTCAGTTTGCCCGGTTTGTTTTGATTTCGTTAAACTGTTTTTTTGAGTTTTCCCTTCTATTCTCTTTTCTATTGACTCTGATTCTACGCTTAATTTTTCTGGACTTTTGGAAATCTGTTCTTTAACCAACTGTTCAATAACACGGAAATCGGTGTTTTCTTTTAATTCCAGTAAAGTGCTCCCCTGAGTTTCATGAAGCTTAGATGAAAGATCCACCAAACGACTTTTTTGTAATTCATTAAAGGCAGGATTATTTCCTGACCGTTTCAGACGATGCAGGAAATATCGGTTTTTCAGCATCAGATAAACTCGGTAATTTGAGGAAAATAAGGTACTTAAACGTTCGCTGAAAAATTTTTTCTTAACAGATTCTGTGGCTGCAGAAACTAGAATCATTTTTTCTGCCAGGATATCTTCTTCATATAAGTCTTCTATGAGACAGTCAAGAACTTCACTCAGGGATTTTTCAAGCTGGGATTTATATGCATCTAAAGCGGAGGATTCTTTTGAGTTTTTTGTGAAAGGTTTCAGCTGAGGGATTACCATCAGTGAGCGGTAACTTTTTTCTATTCCCGGAAGAACAACTTTCAGGCCCTTATTTGCATCGTAGTTTGCAGCCAAACGCATTACAGATTTAATATCATACAACTGGAGAGAATGCGTGAAAGCAAGCTGCTCGACAGTTAAAGAATTTTCCGGAAAAAATGAGCCGGTTTTGGAAAAAAATTGCTGAATAATGGAAGACAATCTCCTGCTGAACTGCTTTAGAATTTCAGGAGCATTTCTTTCCTGACCACGTTTCAGCAATTCAGCCTCAATTGACTCTATATTTTTTTTCCACTGGGATTGTTTCACTAGGGGGATTTGAATTGCTGCAGTTTGGGATTAATTGTATCAAGTCCTGCAGAACAAGCAGTCCAGAGAGGGGAACTTATGGTCTTACTTCAATAATTCCACTATGTCATTATGTCCTTGCTGTTCTGCTATAACCAGGGCGGTTCTTTCTAATAAATCTGAAAGAAAAGGGTCCGCTTCTGCTTCAAGAAGCAGCAGGACTGTATCAGTACGCCCTTCAGAGGCAGCTTCCATTAATGCAGTGCTGCCGTTTTTGCTCTGCCAGTTTACTTTTGCTCCATGCTCAATCAACATGCGGGCAATTTCTGTCCTGCCTTCATTTCCGGCAAGCATCAGCGAGGTTATTCCTTCTGCATCTGAAGCGTTCACATCTGCCTTCCATTCAATTAAAAGTTTCGCCACACTAACTCTTCCTTCCAGTGTGGCAAGCATCAATGCAGTCATTTTTTGATTGTCGGCAACATTAACATCTGCTCCTGCTTCCAAAAGTCGTTTTACCACACCATAACGTCCGAAGGAACTTGCTTCCATCAATGCAGTACGGCCCACATCGTCAGTATTATTAACCTGTGCACCTTTAGCCAGCAGTTGATTAACTACACTTAAGCGTCCTTCTATTGCTGCACTAATCAGTTCATAAAAAGGTTCAGATACATTAGTTTCTTTAGAATCAACCTGAAGATCTACTTCTTCACGACTGCTGCCGAACAGGTTTTCCGGAGTAACTAAGATGTTTTGAAGCTGAAGTGTTTCGGACTTTGCTCCACGAGTTGTGAGGTAATTAACAACTTCCAGATAACCGTTACTGGCAGCAGCCAAAAGCGCGCTAAATCCTTCATCGTTAACAGCGTTTATGTCTGCTCCTGCGTCAAGAAGCAAGCGTACTATTCCCAAAAAACCTTCAAAAGAGGCAACTATCAAAGCAGTTTCGCCGTATGCAGTACGAACGCTTACATCTGATTTATATTCAAGCAGCAGGCGCACCGCTGAGAGCTGTCCTTCCAGTGCTGCAAAGATCAAAGGGGTCGAACCGTCTTCCATTTTGCTTTCCACATTTGCGCCATGCTCCAGCAATATTCTGGTCATTTCCGCATCACCATAACGCACTGACAATGTTAAAGGAGTCAGACCCAACTCATCTCTGGTTTCCAGATCAATCCTGTTTTCAAGCAGGACCAAGGCCGTTTCCTGATTTCCGTAAAGTACCGCCTGCATCAGCGCGTTTCTTCCCGAAGCATCTTTAACTGTCAGATCCGTTCCGGAAGCTATAACCTCACGCATCTGTGACGCGTTTCCATTTCTGGCTACCTGAAACAAATCCAACGCTTCCGCCGCAGACACAACTGTGCCTACTGATAAAAGAAAGATGTACAGGAAAATAAGTAAACGCATTTTATAAGCTTAGATTTTTCACTTCTCTTTTTTTCAGCAGAACCATTAGTACTTTAGTTATGCTTTTTACTTCTTATTAAAGACCTAAGTCCGGAATAACGTTTTTCTTTGTGCACTGCAGCGGTTTCAAGCACAGCTTTCTTTCCAAGTATCAATACAGATTTTTTTGCACGTGTCAGTGCGGTGTAAAGCATTTCCCGGCTCATAATATGCTGCATTCGCCCAGTTTCAGGCTTACCAATTTTCGGATCAATACTTAATTCAGGCAAGATCAGCGCCAGATGATCAAATTCTGACCCCTGGCTTTTATGTACAGTTGTAGCGTAAGCCGGCTGCAGGTGATGAAGCTGATGACCATAAAAAGTTTTGACTGTACCTTCAACCTCAAATACTGCTTTCAATTCTAATTTTTTTGTCTCAGAATTTAAACAGTTTAAAAAAATTCCCTGATCACCGTTGAAAAGCCTAAGCCGATAATTATTCTCTGTTACTATTACAGGTTCACCAGGAAAATGTTCGGAATTCAATAGATTTGCTTCATTTTCCATAAGCCATAAATCCCGAATTATTTTGTTGAGTGCTTTTGCTCCAGTTGAAAAAACCTGTGTGGCCGTTAATATACGAAACCGCTTCAAATAATTGAATAAATAATCCAGGTCATTTTCAATTGATTCCGGAACTTCAAAAGAATATCCCTTTTGAGCCAATTGAATGAATTTTTCATCCTTGAGAAATTTGTCATACCACCATTGCCCGAAATCTTTGAGTTGATTAAAATTATTCTCCTGATTCAGGAACATAACATTTTCCATGACAGCCTCCTCAAGACTTTTCAGTCTCAGTATAACCTGGCTATCTGGAGATTCTGCTTCAAACAGCAACTCCGGACATGGGTCAATCCCCATTTCATTGACAATAGATGCTACTCCCAGAATATTCCTTCCTGCTGTATCGCTGATCTTCTGCCGATAGTTTTTTACCAGCTTCACCACAGGTACAGGATTTTCATAAGAATCAGCACCTGATTGACCTGAATCCTCAGTAAGCTCCATTAACACAGCCCCGTTTCCAACCGACGGAAGTTGCTGTGAGTCACCCAGAATTACAATTCGCTGTACAGGTAAAAGGTATGGCAGTTTTGAGTTTGAGGCCCTCAGCAAACGAACCATAAGTTCCTGATCAATCATTGACCCTTCATCTATAATCAGCAAGTCGTGTTCCAAAGGGTCGTATTCGTGATGTCTAAAACTATGTCTGTTCGGATGATAGCCTAAAAGGCGGTGAAGTGTCTTAGCATCATCAGCAAACTTCAGCAGTTCCTGGTCATGTATGAGTTTGTTTAAATCCTTGATGGAGTTTAATCCATTAATCACAGACTCAGACATCCGATTTGCGGCCCTGCCGGTAGGAGCGACAAGTGCCGGACGTTCTGCTAAACCAAGCCTTTTGTGCACTCTCAGTATAGTCAGCGCAACGGATGTTTTTCCTGTTCCCGGACCTCCTGTAACTATTGATAATGGTGAAGTAATTGCCTGTAAAACTGCTTCTTTCTGTTCTTCTGCCAATACCAGGGGCTTACCACGGAAAAGAACAGGATTAACTTCAAGTACATTTTTCAGAACATTTTCAATGACAGGTCTTTCAATTATGTTCAGATTCATGTTTAGACGATTGCTCAGCAGTGACATGAGTTGGATTTCACGCTTCCAAAACTTATCGAAATAAAGCAAAGAATTATTTTCTATTATTACTGGTTGTTCAGTACTTTGATGCTCGCTTTGTTCACCGTTTGAGCTGATTGTCAAAAGCCATTTTTTCCAATTTTCATGAAAGAATTCCTTTTCGGAAAACCCTGAATTGATGAGCATTTTGGATATTTGAGTTTTAAGTTCTGTCCAAGGCATACAAGTACTCCCGGAATTTACTGCTCTGCGCATCAAGAGCAATCCTGACAAAAGCACATGAAAACTAATGCTTTTCAGTTCATTCTCTTTTTCAGTGTTTTCCTTGCCCTGGCACAAAAAATTCATTGCCTGAAAAAAATATTCACTGCCTATCTGGATTTCCGCAAACTGCTGTTTTAACAGCAAAAGTGATTCTGGTAAAGCAGGGTGAGCAAGCTGTTTTTTGAGAGTCTCATCTGCAAATTCGTTTATAAATTTGGAACGAGTTGTTCCGAAACTTGTCCAGTCAGACTGAAGAATCGGCTGTTGTTTAACTTCTGAAAAATCTTTAGAAATGGACATATTTTCGCTTTCAGGTTAAACTTTGGTTAGTATTTGAATAAATATCTATAATTATTTTATTTTCATTAAAACCAACACCACAGTTTTTTCTGCAAAAATAGACAGCAGAACTAAAATCATTCATTTATGAAAAAAACCTTTCCCAATCATGCCATGCGATGGTCGGAAGTCAAGCGTCCAATTGTTTGTCTGGCGCCAATGGACGGAGTGACCAATTCTGCATATCGGCAAATTGTAAGATCATTAAACAGGGACGTCTTTCTTTTCAGTGAGTTTACAAGTGTTGACGGTTTGGTTCAAAATGAGTTTCTTCGTTCCCGTATGGATTACAATCCCTGTGAGCATCCATTTTTCATGCAGCTCTTTGGCAATTCTCCGGAAAAATTTGCAGAGGCTTCAAGGATGGTGGAAGATCGCGGAATTTGGGGGGTAGATATTAACATGGGCTGTCCTTCAAAAAAAATTGTACATTCGCAGCATGGCAGCGCATTGATGAAGGACACAGACACAGCCTGCAGGATTATTGAATCAATCAGAAATGCATGTAAGCTCGAAGTTTCAGTTAAGACTCGCCTGGGCTGGACAGACCACAAAAACCTGATTAATTTTGCCAAATCCCTTGAATCTGCAGGAGCTTCAATGCTGACAATCCATGGTCGAACATACAACCAGGCTTTCAAAGGGCAGGCTTACTGGGAGCCAATATATGAGCTGAAAAAACACCTCTCTATACCTCTGATTGGAAATGGTGATGTCCGCGATTACAACGACGGCATGAAGCGTCTTGGTAATCTTGACGGATTTATGATTGGACGAGCCGCAATCGGCAATCCATGGTGTTTTCAGGACCGGAGAAAATATCCCTTGCCGACCCATTTTCAGCGAATAGAGGTTGCGCTTGAACACTTCTATTTGTTCAGGAGCTTTAAAAAAGAAATAGTAGCAGTAAAGGAATTTCGTAAGTATCTTGGAAGCTATGTGAATGGATTCCGAAACGCCAAAGAATGGCGCAACCGATTGATGCAGTGCCAGGATGAAAATTCTTTTGTGCGATGTATGAAAGAAATACAGCTGCTGGAACCGCCTCTGGCTCTAGCAGGATAAGTTGCAGATCAGGTGTTTGAATAAATTTCCAATTGACTTCTAATGCTCTTAAAGGCAAGCTGAAAGCAATCTTTATTTACATATCCCCCCCAATACATACCACCACAATTAATTGCACCCGTAGCTCAGCTGGATAGAGCATCTGATTGCGGTTCAGGAGGCCAGAGGTTCGAATCCTCTCGGGTGCGCCAC
>CAJXDX010000043.1 GCA_913052275.1 uncultured Pseudomonadota bacterium
CGACTTGTCTTGAAACCAGAGACCACCGTGACGTAGGAGAACGTTTTTGGTCGCTTGCAGATAATCGCCAGATTGGAGCATTTAATTAAGCCGTAAATCTTCGATTTGTGCAACGTACACAGCCGCGTTCCAGCTTCACGCATGCGTAGTTTTTTAATGGCTTAAACTCATTAGCAAGAGCAACACTTACACCAGTTACCACAATTGCTTATTCCGTTATAGTTCTTTACACTGTTAAATCAGACTCTATTTTCCCAGAAAATAAATGCAGATTCTTTATTTTGCCTTAAGGAAGTCAAAATCACATCCTTCATCTGCCTGAAGAACATGGTTTTGATAAAGCCAAGAATAACCACGTTCTGAATTTTTCAACTTAAATTCTGGTTTGGAGTTCATTTCTTCACGGCGTTTTTTTAGCTCATTTTCATGGACTCTTAAATCCAAACGTCGGTCTGAAACACTCAATTCAATCATATCTCCAGTGCGGACTAGTCCTAGTGGTCCCCCTACTGATGCTTCCGGAGTCACATGAAGTATGATCGTGCCATAGGCAGTTCCGCTCATTCTGGCATCAGAAATCCTGACCATGTCCTTCACCCCTGCTTTTGAAAGTTTTGCCGGAATGGGTAGGTATCCTGATTCCGGCATTCCCGTTCCACTTCGGGGACCTGCATTCTGTAGGATTAGAAAATCATCCGGTTTCACATCCAATTCCGGATCGTCAATCCTGCTTGATAAATTCTCAAGGGAATGGAAGACAAAAGCACGACCTTTTCTCTCAAAAAGTGACGAATCTGCTGCCGAACGTTTGATGATAGCCCCCTGAGGAGCCAGAGAACCAAAAAGGGATACCAAACCGCCATAGGGTTCGACCGGTTCATTCAATGGGCGTATGACTTCATAATCAACATATCCTTCTTCCCCTTCAAGTCTCTCACCCAGAGTTTGACCGCTAATGTTAAGACAGTCGAGGTGAAGTAGGGGTTTGAGTTCTCTCAATACCGCACCCATTCCACCAGCTGCAAAAAAGTGCTCCATATAATGGGTTCCGCTTGGTTTTAGATTGACGAGCATAGGGGTGGTATCGCTTAAACGGTTCAGTGTTTCCAACGATACCTTTTTTCCCAGTCGTCCTGCAATGGCTGTTAAATGTATCACAGCATTCGTGGATCCACCAATTGCTAAAAGGACTCTTAAGGCATTTTCAATCGATTCGTTCGTCAACAATTGATCCGGAGTTAAGCCCTTATTCGCAAGTTCCACCGCAAGTTCTCCGGTTGCTTCAGATGCCCTCAAACGGTCTGCATGCACTGCAGGAATTGCTGCAGTACCAGGAATTGTGAAGCCCAGAGTTTCAGCAAGACAAGCCATGGTACTGGCCGTACCCATAACCGGACATGTGCCCGCTGTTGTGGCAAGTCGGCCTTCAATCCTATCAATCTCAGCCTTTGACTTATCCCCTGCACGATACTGAGCCCAAAAACTTCTGCAGTCGGTACATGCTCCTAGCTGTTTGCCTTCATGAGATCCAGTCATCATAGGGCCGGCGACCAATTGAATGGCAGGAAGACCTGCGGATGCTGCTCCCATCAACTGTGCCGGGATAGTTTTGTCGCAGCCGCCTATCAACACCACGGAATCCATGGGTTGTGCCCGGATCATTTCCTCAACGTCCATTGACATCAAATTCCTGAACATCAGGCTGGTGGGATTGATGAAGGCTTCTCCTAAGGAAATGGTCGGGAATTCCAATGGCAATCCACCGGCGACAAGGACTCCTCTTTTGACTGCTTCCAGAAGTTCAGGGAAATGGCGATGACAGTTGTTGAAACCGCTGGGAGGATAGGCAACCCCTACCACCGGGCGGGAAAGCATTTTTCCTGAGTATCCCATCGAACGGGCAAAGGAATAGCGAAGATATCTTGAAAAATCAGGATCACCGTAATACGTAAGCCCTTTCTTTAAACCTTTTTCCTTCATAACTAATTACTGTTAAATGTTTTACAGGTCCTGTGCATGATATTTCTCCTGCACCGACTCACACCAGTTACCGACATTCCATGATCCGTAGGCCCCCATGCCTCCAAGTGGATCATCTCCAAAATAAACTGGAATGTGAATGACTGACAACCCCTGATATTTGTATGCCTTTTTTAATGCCTCTTTTAATTCTGAAGTGCATTCTCCTCCATAAAATGCTCTCACGCCCTTGACTGCTTCAGCCATACAAACATAGTCTACTTCGACGGCGTCACCTGTCTTAAAACCGATGCCATATTGAGCCTCCTGAAGACCGGTAATTGCACCCATCCTGCGGTTGTCGAAAATAACTATCATGCCATTTACACCCAGTTCAACAGCATCTATCAATATCTGCGGGTTCATCATGAAAGAACCGTCTCCACAAAAACAGATTCCGTATTTAGGATGGTCTGAAAGAGCTGAAGCGGCAAGAGCACTTGGTGCAAAGCCCATGTAAGACGCGCCGGATTCCGTAAATGTCTCAAATGGACTGTCGTCCTCGACAATCTGAAAACCGTTGGCCTGAACATCTCCTGCATCAAAAAATTTAACTGCATTGATGTTCCTGGCAAAATCTGCGACAATTTTGATCGCTGCGGGCTGGGTTATAACAGGACGTCCCCACACATCATCCATAATCGGTAGTGAGTTGAAACGTTCTTTTTTGAAATCAGCCCATTCCTTTTTCATGCCGACACACTGGTCAAGCCAGTCTTGTTTATCTTCCTTTTGAATGTCTGGGGTTTTTTTAAGGATAAGCAGCAGTTCATCCAACGTTGCTCCAATATCACCCGGAAGAATAATCGTTCGATTGTAGTGTGAGACATCATTGAGGTCACCATTCAGATTGATTACATCTTTGACCTTTTCATATCCGATTCCGGAACAGTCTGACTGGCAGACAGCCCTCGATCCAATCACCACGAGAAGTTCAGCATTGGCCATGGCAAAATTCCCGCTGATCGATCCCTTGCTGCCACCTACATGCATATTCAGGCTGTGTTGGTCAGGTAGTACACCTGTAGAACCCGGAGAAAGTACAACGGGAATCCCACAGTTTTCAGCAAAATTTTGAACCAGTTCTGCAAATCCACAACTTCCACCTCCTGCTTTAATTACTATTTTCGAAGCATTACTGATCAAATTTACTGCTTTCTTAAGTTGGCTTTTATCCGCAACACTTGTTAAAGGAAAGTTTGGTTGCTCAGGCAATCCGTTTAGATTCAGGGGCTTAATCAGCTCAGGCTGAGTGTTGATTGGAAACAGAAGATAAAAAGGACCGGCTTTCCAGGGGTGATTGACTCTTATTCCACCCCTTCGCAAAGCATCTCTAAGTGAATGAGGTGTATGCAGAACATAGGATTCTCCAAAGAGCGCTGTGATCTGACCGAAAAGCCCCTGCTCAGGCTTAGGAACCTGTTGCATGTTGTAGCCTTCCCCATGAGTAGTTTCGTCACCATAAATATGAAACAATCCAACTCCGTTGGAACAACTGGCAAGGGAACCGGCCAGAGCCTGCATAGCACCAGGTCCGATCGATGTGACCAGAGCCGGAATTTCACCGTACTGCCAGCGCAGTGCAGTTGCCGCGTGAGCCATGGCGATTTCATTTCGGAAATTAAAGGTCTGAATTACCCCTGCTTTTTCATAAACGCGCAGCACTTCTCCAAAGTCTGTAGACCCGTGGCCAAATATGGCAAGGTACTTTTTGACTCCCTGTTTGAGCAGTCCAAGTACAAGACCCTCTGAAAGTGTGCATTCGATCAGATGATGAACCATTCCAGAGCCAATGGCCTTTTCCAGACAGCCTGCTTGAGCAATAGCCTTCGCTCGTTCAAACATTGAGTCAGATATCTTTTGTTTGTTATCTTGTTTCATTTTTTTCAATTCAATTTTTGTCAGCTTGTTTGAATTTTAACCGTCTTTTTTGCCTTTTCGTGCGCTATAGAAAGACCAGATTATTGAAACCATTGAAAGAATTAGAAAAAGAAGGCTTACCGGTGAGGTAAAGAAGATGCTCACATCTCCTCTTGAACCTGTCAGTGCGACGCGAAGGTGTTCTTCAAGTTGCCCGCCCAGTACAAGCGCTAAAAGTAGTGGCACTACAGGCATGTTAAGCCAGCGCATGGCCAGTCCAAGCAGTCCGAAAAAGAACATTACGTATACATCGAAAAAATTATTCCTGAGGGAATAACTCCCTACCACACACAAAATGGCGATGCTGGGCATAAGCAGTGCTTTCGGGGTGGCAAGAAGTTTCACAAGTAATCTGAGTGCTGAAAGCGCGATAATAAGGTTGAAGATATTGGCCCAGAAAAAAGCAAAGATCACACTGTAGGCAAAATCTCCCCGTTCCATGAACAGCAGGGGACCTGGCGAAAGACCATGAATCATTAGGGCGCCAATCAGAATTGCCGTAACCGGATCACCGGGTATCCCTAGAGTCATCATTGGGATTAAAGCCCCTCCTGTTACAGCATTATTTGCTGATTCCGGAGCAGCAATGCCTTCAATACATCCCTTTCCGAAATCTTGCTGATTTTTACTCAACTTCTTGGTGTAATCATAACTGATGAAAGCAGCAATTGGTCCGCCCACTCCCGGAAGTATGCCCAGGAAAGCACCAGTAATCGAACCGATGCTGACCGGTTTGATCATTCTTGAGAGCTGTTTCAGGTTTGGTAAAAGTGAAATAATTCTGGATTGTGCACGTTCATCAGACTGTCCTGCCTGACTGCTGATAAGGTTTTCGATGAGCTGGGGAACGGCGAATAAACCAATCATCGCAGTCAGAAAATGGATTCCTCCCATCATGTTAACCTCACCAAATGTGAAGCGGGCGGTGCCCATGACAGGGTCCATTCCTACAGTTACAAGCATGAGTCCAATAACCGCGGAAAGAAGCCCTTTCACAAGTGACTTTGCAGCAAAACTGCATATGATCGTCAAACCAAAAAAGACCAGGCTGAAAAGATCCGGGGCTCTGAATTGAAGTGCCACTTCAGCCAACAGTGGTGCTATAAAATAAAGACAAAAGAAACTGAACAAGCCCCCAATGAAACTGGCAATGATTGCCGTTCCAAGTGCAAGCCCTGCTTCACCTCTGACTGACATCGGATAACCGTCAATGGCTGTTGCCGAAGCGGAAGGGGTTCCGGGAATATTAAGAAGGACAGCCGCAAAACTTCCCCCCATCATTCCACCAACATACAGCCCTAAAAGCAGGGACACAGATATCACAGGATCCAAAACAAATGTCACAGGCAGAACGATGATAATCCCGGTACTGATGGTCATTCCAGGTATCATACCCACTATCAATCCAAGCAGTGATCCCGCAGCTGTGGCCATCAAGCTCATAGGAAGACTTGCCTGCAGAAATCCCTCTAAAATTTCAGGATTCATGCTATTAAGCCAGCAAGTAAACCCCGAGGCAGCATTACCCCAAATCCATGTCTAAACAGGACATAAAGAATAACGGGAATTCCCAATGCCCCAATAATCAGAACTGTTTTACGCTGTTCACCGTAAAACCACATAAATACAGCAACAAATGGAATTGCAGCTAGGATGAAACCTAAATAGGGTAGAGTTATTATAAAAACTAAGAAAACAGCTAATGCCAACAGAGCTAACCCGTTTTTTCTGTTCTTAACAAGTGGGTTGTTGTTGTTTTTTTTAATAAAAAGTCCCTGGTAAAGTAGTGCGCATGTTAATACCAGCGCGAGTACAGTGTTTATCCATGGAAAGAATGAAGGATCCGGGGTGTTCGGCAGTGTTCTTTCAGGAAGATGCGAGGTCTGATAAGCATATCCTGCAGTAACAGCCATAAGTACCACCGCAGCCTTTACGTTCTTAATATTCATATGGCTTTGGTTCAGCATTAGGTGGAATGCGGTCCTGCTGCAAGCAAAACCGCTCTGATACTAGGAATGCCGCTAGCTATTTGGATTTATAGAGACCGGCACTCTTGAAGATATTCTTAACCTTTGTATTCTCGCTTCTAAGGTGTGCCGTAAAAGCTTTTGGTCCCATTGGATCAACTGTGAACCCCTTCTTTTTTGCCAGCCCCTTAAATGCCTTAGAATTAGCGGCTTTGCTCATTGCTTCAAATAGCTTGTCCTTGATTGATTGAGGTGTTCCAGGAGCCACTGAAAGTCCGCGGAAAAGGTCTAATTCTGCATCATAACCAAGTTCCGCCATAGTTGGGACATCCGGAATGACCGCATTTCGTTTGGAAGTTGGAACGGCAAGTATTCTTAGTTTTCCGGCTTTTGCAAGTCGAACAGCTCCTGTCAGTGGGGCTACCATGGCATGGGCTTCTCCACTTAAAACAGAAGCGTTTCGTCCTTTAATTCCCTTTGGAAGGTGAATGACCTGGCAGTTAATGGCATTCATGACGGCAATTGCCGCAGTATGGGTCGCACTTCCTGTTCCGGAATTAGCGATCTTATAAGTATTGGGGTTGTTCCTGCAGTCACTGACAAAATCCTTGAAGCTTTTCCAGGCTGCATCAGCTTTTACCACAAAAGGCTGGGGCTGATATTCAACCCGCCCAATATGATCCATAGCATCATAATCAAAATCCGTGTTTCCCAGATTTGTTGTTGTCAGGACGGATGTTGAATTCCAACCTATTGTGTAACCGTCCGGTTTTGAGTTTACTAAATATGTGTATGTTATTGCGCCTCCGGCTCCAGGCTTATTGATGGGCGTCAAAGGCACGCCAAGGACTTTACTCATTTCTTTGGCAAGCAGCCTTCCTTCTATATCTGCTCCTCCACCTGCGCCAAAAGGTATAATGAATTCAATAGCACGGTCAGGAAATCCTGCTGATGCGGTAGCTGCAAAAAAGATTATGTACAATAAAGCCATAAACTGGCATAACATTTTTTTGATTGTGCTCATAATTTCTCCTTCTATCGGATTAAATTTAATTATGCTAGCATCTCATGGGTATCTGCTCTTTCTCGCTTTTCCCGTAGAGCTGCAAGCACTTTTTCCGGCGTGGCCGGAAGAGAATGAATCCTCACTCCTACAGCATCATAAATTGCATTTATGATGGCTGGTGCAGTGGGGATCATGGATGGCTCACCAATTCCCTTGACCCCAAGCGGGCTCAGAGGGTCAGGATCTTCAATGATCACTGAATTGACCTGCGGAACATCAAGACTGGTGGGCAGAATATATTTGGCTAAGTTCATGCTGGTGGGATATCCTTCTTCTTGTTTATAATCTTCCATCAGGGTCTGCCCCACGGCCATCACAACACCTCCTTCGATCTGTCCTTCTACGCCCTGTGGATTGACAGCCCGACCAACATCATGGGAAGCCCAAACTCCAAGAACCTGAACTTCTCCAGTTTCAGTATCAACTTCAACCTCTGCGACCTGTGCTCCATAAACATAAGCCTGCCAGGGATTGCCGCTGCCGTTTTCCGGATCAAGTCCGGTGTGATTTGCCGTGAATGACCCGCTGCCCACAGGAACCACTCCGCGATTTTTACAGTATTGAACAGCCTCGCTCATAGTCATGCTTTGGCTATGGTCAAGGGTACGAATTATTCCATTGGAACAGATAATATCGTCCTCTGAAACCTGCCATTTCTGAGCTAATTCTTTCACCAGTCTTTGACGCGCTTCTCTGCATGCAAGCGCAACAGCATTACCGATCATATATGTCTGTCTGGTAGCTCCTGCATGAGCAGCTTCCGGAGAACGTGCTGTGTCGTTGTCCCCAATGGTCACATCCTTAGGTCGAATACCAAGTTCATCGGCAACGATTTGAGCCAGCACTGTCAGGATACCCTCTCCTATTTCCGTTACCCCAGTGATAATTTTAGCTGTTCCACCGTCATCAAGCTCAGCCCAGGCACCAGCTCGATCGATAGTTGCAGTTCTGGCAATACCATACCATCCGGCCGCTACACCGCGACCTCTTTTCTGCTTCGGAAATATACGGAGGGGGGCATTCATGCTGCTTGACCTGTGGGAATTGTTTCCAGAGGAAATTGACGGGCTCCAAGAGTACATGGGGGCCTGTTCCCTGATTGGGCGAGATCAGAACGTGTGGCACCCCTGGAATTGGATATTCCAGTCTCCCAGTCTGCCAGGTCTAAAGCCGAATTGAAAACTTCTAGCATACTTACCGAACCCAGTTCCTGACGAGTATGTGTTTCGTCTCCTTCCTTAAAGAAATTCTTACGGCGCAGTTCTACAGGATCCATTTCCAATTTCTCAGCACACAGGTCGAGATGACATTCTGTTGCAAACTGGGACTGCATTGCTCCAAAAGATCTCATTGCCCCGCTTGGAGTGTTGTTTGTGTAGACGCCTATAGCATCAACCATCAGATTTTCGATTGCGTACGGACCAGCAGCAAGTATTGCCGCCTTACGCATAACACCTTCGGTGGAACAATTGTATGCTCCTGCATCTGCAAGCATGTGTATCTTGGACGCCTGGATGAGTCCTTCCCGATTTAATCCAAGCTGGTATTTGATACTGAAAGGATGGCGTTTTGCTGATGCAATAATTGATTCTTCCCTTGTGAAAACATAACGAACGGGTCTTCTGGACTTAAGTACCGCAAGAGCCAGTATTCCCTGGTAATGCATGTCCTCTTTGCCTCCGAAACCTCCACCAACCGGGGACATGATCATCCTGACTCTGTTTACCGGCATATCCAGGATTTTTGCCAGCTTCTGGCGATGGTGAGTAATGTTCTGACTTGGCGATTGAATGACCAGAGTTCCGTCAGCATCCAGATAGGCCAATCCTGCTTCAGGTTCAAGGTATGCATGTTCAACAGGCTGTGTATAATATGTTTCTTCTATGACAAAATCTGCTTCTGCCATTCCCTTGTCCACATTACCCTTACGTATAGGAATGTGCATCACAATGTTGTCCGGGACATCATCATGAATGATCACGGCTCCGGTTTTTATAGCATCTTCGGTCTTTGTGATTGCAACCAATTCTCGATAACGAACCTTTATTTTTTTCAGAGCTTCCTTTGCCGTCAAAACATCTTCTGCAGCAACTGCCGCGATTGCATCACCCACATAACGTACTTTTCCCCGAGCTAGAACTGGTTGGTCGTCGGTGAAAACTCCAAAGCCATCAATTCCCTGTACATCACGATGAGTCACCACTGCTTCAACTCCTGCCATAGCTTCTGCTTCCGATGTATCAAGTTCAAGAATTTCAGCGTGCGGGTAAGGGCTGCGAAGAACCTGCATGTGCAGCATTTGCGGCATCACCATGTCCCCGGCATATTTCAAAGCGCCTGTAACTTTGCTTGATGTGTCAATTCTGAACGAGTTGCTGCCGATGAATGGGCCTTCTTCTTTTTCTTCTTTTAAGAGTTCAATCGTAAGCTTTCCGTTCATGACATCCCTTGCCAGTTCAGTGGCCTCAAACATTTTCTGATAACCTGTGCAACGGCATATGTTTCCTCCAAGCCTTTCCTTGATTTCTTCACGTCCGGCATAGGGATTAGCTCTTAGAGCTGCAGTTGCAGCCATCATCATCCCTGGAATGCAGTAACCACACTGACTGGCACCTGTTTTCTGAAAAGCCTGCTGGAGAACATTCAGTTTACCTTGCTCCTCAAGGCCTTCAATAGTTTCAATTTCTGAATGCTGTGCTTTTGCCACAGGCATGAGACAGCTTTTCATAAGCACTCCATCTACAAACACAGAACAGCTGCCACATTCTCCTGCCCCGCATCCTTCCTTACTTCCGGTCCAATGGAGCTCTTCCCGCAAAAAATCCAGAAGCCTCAGGTGGGGTGAGACAGATTGCTTGACCGGACGTCCATTAACGGTCATTTGTATGTCGAAACTAGCCATAGTTTCCCCTGTGTTTCATATCAGTATCGATATCAGCAAAGGTTGTGTTTAAATCTTTGCAAGCTCCTAGTATACCACGTTTTACAAAATTATAAACCACTTCACGACGGTATTCCTGTCTGGTCCTTGACTGTACATGCTTTACTGCTAAAACTGCAGACTTATCGATCAAATCAGAATCGATTGGTTGGCTTATGAGACAGGCCTCGGATTCCTTCAAGCGGATTGGGACAGGCCCTACTCCTCCCAAAGCTAAGCGAACGTCTTCAAATTCCTGTCCATCATCAGATAAACTGACCAAAGCAGCCAGACACACTGTTGAAAGGACCAGTGATCGTCTGTGTCCCACCTTCTCAAATGCTGATCCGTATCCAAGCATGGAATCACATTCGACCCTTGTAACCAATTCGCCAGCCTCTAACCGCGTTTTGCCTGGTCCTGTCAGGAATTCATCCAGTGGCAGTTTCCGCTGTATGATTTTCCCCTTTTGTTTCCTTTCTAATGTCAATTCCGCGTTCATGGCCAGCATCGGAGGAGTTGCATCTGCAGCTGGGGAGGCGTTGACAAGATTCCCTCCTAAAGTTGCCTGTTCCCTGATCTGGTCATCAGCGAACCAGACTGCGCTTTTGGCCATAACTGGTATATGTTTCCTTAGAAATGGATTGTTCAACAACTGGGAAATTGTCACATTTGCCCCAAGATTTATGCGGTTTCCCTGAAGCTGCCATTTACTCAAATCATTGATTTTACTGATATCAATCACTGATTCATAATTCACGTCTCCACCACGTCCTTCCCGTGCCCATGGCAGCAGGTCTGTTGCTCCTGCTAATACTTTGTAATTGCCTCCATTTGTGTGAATTAGATCGAATGCCTCATCAAGTGTTTCCGGAACATGATATTGGTCGTAGTAAAGCATACTTACTCAATTCTTAATGATCCATTTTTACCACCACCTTAATGGCGTCTTCAATACGTTCCCGGGCATATTTTAGAGCAGTAGGAACTTTTTCAAAAGGAAAAGTGTGTGTGTGAATCATGCTTGCGTCAAAACGACCCTGCTCCATAAAAGCGGCTGCCCTGTGAGTCCCGCTCTTTCCTTCACCGCGGATGCCGAACAAATAGATGTTGTTCCGGACTAAATGTGCCAGGTCCACTGGAACAGGATCTTTTGGAAATGCTGCCATACATATTCTACCACCACGGTTGACCATCTGGGCAGCTTCGTTGATAGCATCAGGGGCACCGGAACACTCCAACACGTAGTGTACCCCTCGTCCTCCTGTAATATACTTTACAGCTTCTACTGCATTTTCATTACGTATATTGACAACATCATCAGCACCAAGCTTTTTGCCCATTTCCAGACGACTGTCCCTGGTTCCGGTAAGAATTACAGGCTGGGCTCCCATAGCCTTTGCTACTGCAACTCCCATTAACCCGATGGGGCCTGGGCCTGTCACCACGACACCCTCTCCTGCAACCAGTCCACCCATCACATCCAGACCATACATAGCCGTACCAGCTGTTACCACCAGTGTTGCTTCTTCATCACTCATTTTGTCCGGCACATGTACCAGAGTGTTAATGTTATTGACTGCATAATGAGTAAATCCGCCGTCAGTCGTGAAGCCATTGGCCCGGTGTCCTTTTTCAGGATGGCCATAATTGAGGCATGATGTATACATTCCTTCCCGGCAACGCAGACATCGTCCGCAGCCTGCGTGTATTTCAACGGTCACCCGATCCCCAGGCTTGAACTCGTCCACGTTTGGGCCAAGTTTTACGACCGTCCCCATGTATTCATGCCCGGGGGTAAAATTCTTATTGAATGGTTCTCCTCCATTGATGATCGCCGGCAACCCATGGCTGATAATTTCCAGATCCGTGGCGCAAACAGCAATGGCGTCTATTCTTACAAGCACTTCAGCCCTGCCGGGTTCTGGGACTGGCTTTTCGGTAAGAATCACCTCATCAGGGTCTCCGAGAACCCAGGCTTTCATTTTTTTAGGGATTTGAAAATCTTGTGTGGCTGTTAGATTATTCATGATTTTACTTTATGGTTTGCTTTTTGGTTAAAAAATCATGATTTCAGGAAAAAGTTCTTGGAGATAATATATAAGAAACCAAAAAGTATCAAGAAAAATATTTCAGGTATTAAGCAGACCTTTGCAGGTCAGTAAGTGCTTGAACTCTGGCAGTTCGGGTTATGAGTTCTATGTCCCCCAAGTATTACTGGTTAATATCTACTTATGTTAATTGATACTGTCTATATAATAACAGTACTTTATGGAAAAA
>CAJXDX010000044.1 GCA_913052275.1 uncultured Pseudomonadota bacterium
TTAAAATAACCCGCTTACAGTGAATTCAAACCTGTCAGGGGTTTCATGAGGACGTTTATCTAATTTCATTCCATATTCGAAGCGCAATACCCCCATCGGTGTAATAACCCGAACTCCAAAGCCTGAACTTTTACGAAGATCAAAAAAACCGGGTTCTTTTTCACCAAGCAGTTTATATTGCTCTGATTCAGCATTGACGTTTCCCGCATCCAAAAATACCAGACCACGTACAAAACTATTCTCATCTTGACTGAACGGAAACAGTAATTCAAGATTAAAGACCCTTTCAGAAATACCACCGCTTTTCAATTCCTGCAGTTCACTGGAACTCAAACCTGCGGTTCTACTGTCATAGGTTTTCGTCAGTTGATAGCCAAGTTCATCAGTGATCACTCTGTATTGACGATAGAGCAACTGCTCGCTTGTTCCAAATGGACCTGAAATGTTGTAATAGTAGTGTCCCCTCACCGAGTCAATTCCTCCAATCCGGTATCTGTCTTCTGAAGGAATAGGTGAATCCCCCTGTTCCTGTAAAAGTCCCCAACGACCCTTTGCCATTAATATTAGAGTATTTGCCAGATTTAAAGACCAAAATTGCTGATACTGTAGGCGGTATTCTCTTAATTGTATATTTCCGCCAAATGGTGTTCCTGTTTGGATCACGCTAAAGGATGTTTTGATTCCTGAACTCGGGAAGATGGGATGATTGACTGAATTGTAAGTAATTGCAGGTGCAACTGATCGTTTATAAAGATCATCTCCTGAGTCAGTAAAAAGGCGGTCGAGAGCGCTTATTTGTGTTGAGAATCGTAAATCACGAAAATACAGAGGAGTACCCAGGCTGAAGCCGTAACTGTTTTCTGTGATAACTCCACGCTCGAATTCTGTGGAATCCTGAACATTGCTTCTTGAAGCAAATACAGAACCTGAAACATGTGTATCAAAAAGCCTTGGATCAATCAATGTTGTATCAAATCTTTTTTGAACACTTTGCTCCGCAAACTGTGCACTTAAGCGCAATGTTCTGCCTGTTCCGAATAAATTCCCCTTGGAAAGCGTAACTCCACCACTAAATCCGGAAAAGTCGCTATATCCAATCTGTGCCTGAAAAGTGCCAGTCTGTGCTTCCTTAAGACGGGCAAGTATATCCATCATGTTGTCTTCCTGATCACGAGGAGAACGCTCTAAAACAACTCCTGACTGAAAAAATCCAAGGCGGTTTAGATTTTCCTGACTGAGACGCAGTTTTTTACCATTAAACAACTCTTCTTCCTGCAATTCAAACTCACGTCTGATCACATGATCTCTTGTTTCTACATTTCCGGCTATTTCCAGGCGGCCTATATATGCTTTCTCTCCCTTTACAACACGGTAGGTTACATCCACAGTTTTTGAATCTTCATGAATCCTTGTTTCCGGAATAACTCTGACAAAGGCGTAACCCTGCTCATGATATATTTCACTTAATGCTGAACGATCCCTGTTCTGCAGGAAAGGATTATAGATTTCCCCTTCTTCCAGCAGCAAATCTTCAATCAATTTATTTTTTTCCCCCAGTAAATCACCTGAAACATCAATCTTTCCGGTGAAATATTGATTACCTTCAGAAATATTCAACCTTACATCAACACGACTGTAATCAGGATTGTGAATCAGCGTAACATCAGGTTTTTCAATAAAAACTTTAATGAATCCATTTTTCAGGTAGTGCTGGGTGATCATTGAGAGATCCTGGTTGATCATTTCTTCCCTGAAAAGTCCGGATTGATTTGCCCAGGAGACACAATCTATTTCAGAACTGAGGATGAATCTTTTGATGTCGAGTTCAGAGTAAAATTTAGTTCCGGAAATATATATATCAGAAAGATATACACGAGGTTTTTCTTCAACTACAAAAATTACTCGAAACTTCTTTCCTTCAGTTTGAACTTCAGAATCAATGGTTTCAATTCTGCTGTTGACTTTAACTCTGGGATAACCCTCACTTCGGTAATGTTCCAGGATAATCTGTTTATTCACAGTAATTTTTTCCGGGTCATATGGATCATGCTGTACAAGTGTCATCTTTTCCTCAATTTCAGTACGTTCAGCCAGCAAAATACCTTCGAATTTTATTTCAGCCAGTCGTGGTCTTTCACTGACTACAAAACGCAGCAAATAGCCTTTAAGACCGGATCCATCTTCATCCTGCTGTTCGACTTCTGCAGTGACATCCTCAAACAGATTCATTTGGAAAATTGAATGTACGTCCCTGCGAATCATCTTGCGGTCAAGAGGCTCTCCTACCTGACTCTCAATCAAAAACATAATTTGGGATGATTCCAGATCAGAAGTGCCTTTTATTTCAATTTCAGAAATTTGGGCTGTTGTATCAGCATTTTCTAACTGTTGTGCTTTAACTGTCTTAATGAAAATGCCAGAGGAAAATACACCCAGAAAAGCAATTATCGCTAAAAAACGAAAAACTGAAAACGGGGTGTTCATTAAGGAATAAAGTTATGTTATACAGGCAGAGTAAAAAGCTTTTGAGGAAAACTTATTTATTCGCAATCAAATGTAATTGTCCATTTTCCATGCGATACTGAAATTGCATTTTAGATGCAAGTGAGGGGTTATGGGTAATCATTATAAATGTCGTTTGATGTTCTTGATTTAGTCGAAGCAGAATATCCATCACCTGCACGCCTGTTTCTTCATCAAGATTGCCGGTCGGTTCATCAGCCAGAACAATACGGGGGTTGTTTATTAATGCACGTGCGATAGCAACTCGCTGCTGTTCTCCTCCGGAAAGCTGTGAGGGTTTATGAAATGCACGCTCAGCCAAGCCAACTTTTTCCAGCAGATCAATAGCATTCTTTTTCACAACTCCAGTGTTTTCCCCATGTATCAACCGTGGAATCATGACATTTTCAAGAGCGTTGAAATCATTTAAAAGTTGATGAAACTGGAAGATAAAGCCAATTGATTCATTCCGAAATTGTGCTGCCTGATTGCGTGTAAAACCCGTCAGATCTTTTCCGTCAAGATACAGCTGCCCCTGGTCGATGCTTTCAAGAGTTCCAAGCGTATGCAGGAATGTACTTTTGCCCGTACCTGAAGCTCCAACAATTGCAACAGTAGAACCGGAAATTACTTCAAAATTCAGCCCCTTTAATATATGCAGTTTGTGTCCCTCTCCATCGAAATAGCTCTTGTGCAGATTAGAGACTTCAATTTGCATAACATCAAGGGAATCTTTAGGTAAACTAAGACACAGAAAAGAAAGTGTATGTTACAAAAACATCCGAGTCTTGATCATTCTGAATAAAGACTTTCAATCTGATCCTTAAACTTCTGCTCCACGACTTCCCTTTTAAGCTTCAGAGTTGGAGTCAGCAAACCGTTGTCGATACTCCATTCTTCAGCAAGAAGAGCAAAATTTTGCGGATGTTCAAAGGTTTTGAAATCTTTTCCGTAAAGTGTTAGTTGTTCCCGGAATAAATCTCGAATGCTCGATTCATTTAATAGGCTTTCTCCGCTTCCGGATATTCCATTGCTCTGAGCATATTGTTCAACAGCCGGCATCGCCGCTACAATCAAAGCAACATTGTTTGGTCGATTGAAACCATAAAGCATCACCTGATCAATATAGGCACTCAGTTTAAGTGTTTCTTCTAATGGTGCAGGAGCAACATATTCTCCAATATCAAGTTTATATTGTTCCTTTACTCGTCCTGTAATGTACAGGTAGCCTTCTGAATCTAAATGCCCTAAATCTCCTGTTCTCAATCCGCCATCAGCTGTGATGGTTTCATTTGTTTTTTCCGGTAGATTGTGATAACCGAGCATGATATTTTCTCCGTATGCCACAATCTCTCCGTCTTCTTCTTTGGAACCCTGAACTGAATTATCGATTTCGATCTTTACTCCCGGTAAAGGCTTGCCGACAGATCCGAATCTTCTTGCACCTGGATAATTAACTGTTAACGCAGCAGAATTTTCACTTAAACCATAACCTTCATACAGGCTGATGCCAAGGTCATTCACAAATTCTGCCACATCTGGACTCAAAGCACTGGCTCCGCTAACAGCAATGCGTAAATTCCCGCCGAAGCGATTTAACACTTTCTTGAATATAATTTTGCGTGCCAGAGTAAGGGTTAAATTCTCCATAAACCCCAATGCCTCGCCTTCTCGTTCACGCTTGGCCTGCTTTAACCCTGCATAGAACAAAGAACGTATAAAACCAGGTTTTTCCTGCATTTGTCCTGTCAAACGCTCATAAATACGGTTATATACTCTGGGAACAGCAAAAAACATACTGGGTTTAACCACTGCAAGTTCTTCAATTAGAGTATTGACATCTTCAACCAGCCCTGCCGAACCACCGGAATTTATCAAACCATGTACTTCCGCAACCTGGCCAAAAACGTGTGCCCATGGCAAAAATGCCAAAGAACGGTCATTTTCAGTCATTCCAAGCAAGGGCAAAACCGCCTGGCATTCAAAAATAATATTTCTATGACTCAGAATCACCCCTTTGGGATCACCTGTTGTTCCGGAAGTGTAGATCATTCCCATAGGTGAACCTGATTCAGGCTGCTGTGCTTCAACAGGATTTTCACGTCCTGTTTTCAACAAATCATCATAAGTTTTAACTTCCTGTGAACTGCTTCCGGAAATCAAAACTACATGTTCCAGCGAATCTACACGTTCAGGAAAATCAAGAGTTTGTTCCAGTACAGTTGGGTTTGAAACAAGAAGCACTTTTGCAGAACAGTCCCTGACAATGTATTCCCATTCCTTTGCCAATTGAGTCTCATACATGGGGATATGCTGTCCGCACAAACCATAGGTAGCATAGGCAGATACTGCCCATTCTTCCGTGTTTTTGGAGATTATTGCTACTTTATCTCCGGAAGAAACACCTAATGATGCCAGTCCTCCACGAAAATCATCTACCTTTTCTGCAAACTGCTCATAAGTAGTCCACTCATAAATTCCGTCGCGTTTTGTACCGAATAAAGGACGATCAGCATAAAGCTTTCGCGAATTATCCAGCATTTCAATTAAATTTTTGTAAGTACCTTGTGATGATACAGTCATAACTACCTCCAAAAATTATTTTATTTCAGATTTGCTTCTCAGAGTTTTTACCAAACTATGTTTTCATTTCAGGATAAATAATATTAAATTAATACACTCTATCCTAACTTTTTATGATCATGATGCAAAGCAGATTTCTTTTCCACGGACACTTTTGTTAACCTCACCATTTAAAAAAACAGTTTGACCATTGACAATCGTTCGTACCGGCCAGCCCTGCAGTTCCATCCCATCAAAAGGAGACCAGTTTACCCTTGTGTGCAATTTCCCATTTGTAACCTTTTTCTTTAATGACATATTAATTAATGCCAGATCTGCATCCTGCCCTACTTCAATCCTTCCTTTTCCATGCATCTTGTAAAGTTTAGCAGGAGATTCTGACATCCAGTAAACCACTTCCGGCAGCGTGCATAAATCTCTGTTAACACGGTCCAGCATCAAGGCAAGTGAAGTTTCTACTCCGGGCATTCCGGACGGTGACTTGCCATAAGGCTGCTCTTTTTCAGCCAAAGTATGAGGTGCGTGGTCAGTTGCAATACAGTCAATGATCCCGTCTTTAAGAGCCTGCCAAAGAGCAACGGTGTGACGCTTTGTACGTATTGGAGGGTTCATTTGTGCCTTGGTTCCGAGATGTTCATAACATTCCGGAGAGGTAAGCACCAGATGCTGTGGACAAACTTCAGTTGAAATGTGATGTTCACGTGGTAATGTACGCAGAAAGTCACATTCTTCTTCAGTGGTGAGATGCAATATATGCAGTCGACGCTGATATTTTAGTGACAGCCTTACTGCAAGTTTTGTAGCACTTAGAGCAGCTGATTCATCTCTGATACGTGAATGAACGCGTACATCATCAAAATCCTTCATTAATTTACGGTTTGCTTGAAGAATACTTTCGTCTTCAGCATGAACTGCAATTAATTTTGTTCCATTTGCAAAAATGCTTTCCAGAATGTCCGGGTCGTCCACAAGCAAATCTCCGGTGGAGGCACCCATGAAAATTTTTATTCCGCAGACATTTTCAACAGCATTAAGCTCTTCCAGATTATCCGGTGTTGCGCCGATAAAAAACCCATAATTTACAACGGATTTTTCTGCAGCAAGCTGTTTTTTTTCTTCCATCCGTTTTCTAGTTGTTACCGGAGGATTATTATTCGGCATGTCCAGAAAACTGGTAACACCTCCTGCTGCTGCGGCACATGAACCGCTGTGCAAATCTTCTTTATGATCTGCTCCAGGTTCGCGAAAATGAACCTGAGGGTCTATAATTCCCGGAATTAAAAACAACCCTTCGGCATCAACTACTTCACCAACGTCCGGAATTTCAGAGCCTATCGCATTTATTACTCCATTGATCACTGAAACATCGGTCTTCTGGATATTTCCCGGAAGAACAACACCTGCATTCCGGATTGTTAGCGATGATTTCATTTAAAACTTCCAAAATCCGCACGAAGAATAGCAGCAGCGTCTTTTGCAAAATAAGTCAGGATCATATCTGCCCCTGCACGCTTTATTGACAAAAGCATTTCCATCATTGCAAGGTCACGGTCAAGCAAGCCTTTTTCTGCGGCTGAAACAACCATCGCGTATTCTCCGGAAACATTGTATGCGGCAATTGGAGCGTCAAAGGCTTCCCGTACTCGAGTGATTACATCCAGATAAGCCAAAGCAGGTTTTATCATGACAACATCTGCTCCTTCCTCCAGGTCCAAGGCAATTTCCTTCATTGCTTCACGAGCGTTGGCGGGGTCCATCTGATAAGTTTTCTTGTGCCCGCTTGGAGCGGACTGCAGCGCGCCTCGAAAAGGTCCATAAAAACATGAAGCGAATTTTGCTGAGTAAGCAAGAATTCCGACATGAGAAAAGCCCTGTACGTCCAAAGCTTTTCTTATTGCGCCAACTCTTCCGTCCATCATATCTGAAGGTGCAATCCAGTCTGCTCCTGCTTCGGCGTGCGAAAGAGCCATTTTGCAGAGAACTTCCACAGATTCGTCATTTACGATCTCTCCATCAATTACCAGTCCGTCATGTCCGTGAGTTGTGTAGGGGTCAAGGGCAACATCTGATTGAACACACATTTCCGGGACCGCAGCCTTTATTGCGCGAATTGCGTTTTGAACCAGCCCTTCAGGGTCATATGACTTCGTAGCCACTTCATCCTTGACTGCAGAAAATCCAAATAAGTTAACAGCACCAACACCAAGAGAATATAGTTCTTCACACTCACGAACAATTTCATCGGCGGACAAGCGGAATTGACCGGGCATGCTGTCAATTGGATCACGGACGGATTTACCTTCCGTGACAAAAATGGGATAAATCAACTGTCGGGGAGAAAGTTCAGTTTCCCGCACCATTCCACGTATGGGGGCGGTGCGCCTTAAACGTCTGGGGCGATACACCAAATCCATTACATAACCATATAGATAAACCTAAGTGCAAAAGAGTGGTGAATTTTTACATAATTCACCAGCTTTGCTGCGTTAATAAAGGAAGGAAACACTCAAAATTCTATTTTATGAGTGCTTAAAAGAAGTTAGTTAGCTTGCCGATTTTTCAATAATAATTTTATTTTTCCCAGATCGGCGAATAACAATGTTATCGCCTTTATTCCAGTTCAGTTCCTGAAATATCTGTTGTGGAATAATTACCCGTTTGGAAACTCCAGCTTTGCCAGATGTTCTAACAGTATCATAGTGTTTTCGTTTTATTGTTTTTGAAACTTTATTTGTTGCTCTCTTTTTTGCAAACTGGGGAGGAATTTCACCAAGTTTAATTGCAGCGCTGAGCAAACGTGCTTTTAATGTATATACAGGAATTTTTAGTGCTTTTGCTGTTGCACTCATATTATTATTTGCGGCAAGTGCTCTTACCTTATTTAAAAAATCCGCATCTCTTTTCATTACAACCTTTTTTATCTGAATTGTTATTAATAAAATCTATATTTGTATTTATATAATATACAAACTTTAATCACAGCGTAAGGAGTATAATTAATTTTTTTTTATCAAACAAGTGTTTTTTTCTATGTCTTTTTTTATAGGTTACTTTTATGCAGGAATTGTTTTCTCAGTTTTTAACTTTAATTCATCCTGAATTTTAATAAACGACTTAATTTGATTTTGAAATGGTGTGTAATAAATATTCAAATTACCCCGGTCGGTATCTTCCCAGATTTTTGGTCCTGATAACTCTAGCCTAGTAAATATGGTTTTCATGGTTTTGGTAAATAAAGATTCGCCAAACAGCTTGAGATCCTGCATGGTATCAGTGGCAATCGTATTTGTAAACTCATCTTCTTTTTGCTCAAGATAGAACAAAGCTAAACCTATGTGTAGCAGTCGGATGCCGTGATTCTGACTGAAGAAATTTCTTGCGAAGTCCCTATCTATATCCTGGAAATTGTCAAACAGCAGGAATTTTTGCAGAAGTTCTTGCTGTATTTCTCTATCCCATTTATTTTTATAAACATGTATCATTAGTTTCTGTATTTCAAACGCAATTACGTCAAGGATAAATGATAATGATGGGGCGCTAGAAATTGCATTAAAACACTGTTGTCCATAAAAAACAAAATATCCTATACAAGTCTTGATTCTATCCACTTGATGATTTTCTGTTAAGTGTCCTAGAAACTGTCCATAATGAAAAACAAGGTTATATAAGTTGCGGGGCTCATTATGATGTTGTGCATGTTTCAAAGCAAACCTGAAGTATGTATTCATACGAACAGTAATTACTTCAATTAATTCCTGATCATTGCATTCAATTGCGGTTTTTCCAACTTGACTTAATTGTTCAGCACACAAGGAGGAAAGGTCGAATTCTCCTGACTCAAGGAAAATATTGTATGCATTACCGATTAATCGAAAACTCTTTTGCTCATAGAATGTTTTAGATTTTTCAACTTCTCCCAGCAGGCTTTTCATTGTCTTGAATGAAATATCTTCTTCAATTTGCTGGTTAATTTTAAATAATGATTCAGGAATTTTATGTTTTAATTTGACATAATGTTGAAGCAATTCACCAATGCCTTCTATGACATGCGCTTTGGGTTCTTTGTAGGGGACATATACCAGAAGATCCATAAGCTGATTAAGTTCTTCAAACAATTTTTGCTGTATTTTAGCGTGTTCCTTTTCTGAAATATTTGCAGTCGCCCCTTTATTTGCCAAATGATTAAATAAGTGATAACCTCCTGCTAGCAGATTTTCGATTACATTGCTGGTTTTTGTTGATTTTAGTATGGATAAAATAAACGGGAACCCAATTATAAGTGAAACTGCAAGTAGAACATGAAAATTGAAAATGAGGCTGGGAACTATATTAACTCCTGCTTCATCAAAGAGCTTTATGGTAAGGGAATGAACAAGGCACGCAGCAGACCACCAGACGAATAAGAGGCTTGGCCAGTGATCCATGTATAAATCAATCAGCTTTGGGACATTTTGTGCGGCAAAAGTGATGACAATTGTCAGACTGCCTAAAATAATGGTAAAAAATACAAGCCAGACAATTGGGGCGAAACCTGCGTCAAGCTCGCTCCAAACTGGCTTTGCGCCGATTGAAAATAAGAATTCAGTATAAACGGGAAATACGAATAAACGAAAAATAAAATCGGCCAGCCCCATTGCGGAAAAAATGATCAGAGCCGCATGGTGTGAACGGGAACTAGTCAGCAGGGTATAAAGAACTCGCGTGAAGCCTGATATTAAATTGACTGATTCCCGCATATAGCTTTTTCAGGGTTAATAAAGGTGCAGGATAAATAAACGCCTGAAATCCGGTTTTATTCCGGACCGTCGTCATTTTCATCAATACTTGGTATAGAACTTTTCATTATCACCTGCCCCTGGTTATTTTCCATGATAGCCTGAAAAGTTGGTTTGTGTTTAAGGCTGGACCTGGCTGATTCTTCCAGACTATATAATGATTTTGCACGTTTTGTAGTTATCAGAACTTTTTTAAACAAATTTACATTGTTATTTTTATGTTCCTCAACTAGATTTTGATGTCCTTCTTTCATATTCTTTTTGTATTAACAGGTTTATGAGTTGAACCGTTAGAGTGTTAGGAGTAAAGTCTCGCTCTCCTGCCGAAAAACAGAATCAGGTACTGTTTCAATCAGTTGTTCAAGCAATTTTCGGGCTTTTTCAATTTCACCTTTGTCAACTGCAATTCTGGCAAGAGCACGCAAACGTACATCATTCCATGATGATATATCAATTGACTCCAGCATCATCTCCGCGTCGTCCCACTGTTTTTGCTGTTCAAATAATGCTGCTAAACTGAGGCGGGCAGAGTTTCTTAAAAAAACTGTTGCCTCAGGATGTTTTATTACATCCTTAAATACTGAAATTGACTGATCAAATTGTGACTGACGGGCCAAAGCTTCTCCTGATTCCATCAAGGCAATGACACTCAAAGTACTGCCTGATCCTGACCTGGCAAATTCCTGTAAGGCTGCAATTCCCTGATTTAGCCTTTCGTCCTTAGATAAAGCAGGGTTACTGATTTTTGATCGTGCAATGTGAAAAAGATTTGCCTGATTGACACGTTCACTCTGCACATATTTCCAGCCCCCCCAAATTCCCAGAATAATAACAACCAATGAGACTGCCGCACTGATATACATGCGTTTGTTTCGATATGCATGATCCGCAAATGCATATAGTTTTTTTTCCAACCTGTTTTGCTTCAATAGCTCCTTGCGGCTCATATGTTCTGCGTCACTCATTACAGTCTTCTGAAAAAAGAATTTATTACTGAGGGGATTTGTTAAGCTCTTGAGAGAAAAAACAGTTGAAAATATGCATCTTCAATCTGCGGTTAATGCATCCACATGAATCAAAGCATGTTATATACAAGTCAGCACTAAAGATCGATTAATAGTAACCTTTCATGATAATCAATAATCAAATCTTATTCAAGAGTTATAATCACTGTAAAGTAATCCTGTAAAAAATATTTTTATTAATAAAAATATTTGTAAAAACAAAGACTTTTTTTGCTCTGTTATTATTCACCCCAGTTCCATGGCAAAAGTTTTTCACAGCAAAATTCCCGTATCAATGCACGAGCCAGAATTAAACCGGGATCGATGCAATAAGTTTCACCGAGGATGCGCTCAGGTATGCCCAGAGGTATTTCAGTACAGCCAAGAATAATTGCCTGTGCTCCCTGTTTTTCAAGAGAATGTACACCTTCCAGCAAAGCATCGCGGGCTTGTACTGAGACAGGATGTGCCTGGACTTTAATCCCGTAAACTGGATTAAATAAGGCTTCGTTGTGCAAATGCTGTTGCTGCTGCTCATTTAGTGTCAGAACTTCAAAACCAGATTCCTCCAACAGCTTCGGATAAAATCCTGCTTTCCAGGTACCTATGGTGGAAAGCACTCCCACAGTATTTACTTCCTGACAGTCATTCCGTATAAATTCAGCTGTTTCCGAAATCATATCCAGTAGCTTCAGGTTGTTTTCGGAAATTTTCAGTTTTTCAAGAAAAACGTTCCGTATTTCCGGAGCATGAGCTGTGTTGCAGGCAATTCCCGCTACAGTTGCTCCAAGTGTTTCAAGATCACATAAATTACTGTATATTGCATGCGCGGGATTTTTTGCAGTCTGTCCCAATAGAAAGTCGGTACGGTCTTCAATCAACTCCGGTGTAGAAATCAACAGTGTAGGAAGATAATCCTGATCAGACTTTGCCTTTGTTTGCTGCAGTAGTTTTTGTGCCAGATCAAGTCCCGCATAAGGTCCGGCACCACCAACAATCCCAATTTTCGCTTCTCTTTGACTCATGGTTTTCACTGATTGTAATTTTAGTCTTATTGCGGATCTTAATGATTTTGGTTTACTTTTCTGGAGGAAAACAAGTTTCCCAAAGACTGTCTGGTGAATGCTGACTGAAAGCAATACAAAAAAACTTTGCTTTCAAGTTCGGTGAATTTGTGAAGTGAAAATTAACTACTTGATGAGTCTGCCATGTAGAGATTGAGTGAAGCAATTGTATTTAGC
>CAJXDX010000045.1 GCA_913052275.1 uncultured Pseudomonadota bacterium
AGCAATGCTTTTTACCTGCAAACTAAGGCATTTTGTTCGAAATGTCAATCCGGAAAAGCAGTTCATTCCGGTGAATGCAGGCAAGGTCATCAGTAAATGATTCGGCTTTGGAGAGAACATCGTTACCACCAATGATCAAGCACCCGTTTTCGTTAATAAAACATGGCAGAAAAGTTTCAGCTGCCGCCTTAATTGCCTGCTAAATGCATGCCTGAAAAAAGGAAGAAAACTGGTCCTTTCCTGGAAATTTGAGAACCCTTCGGTTGGCGGCAAGATGTTGCAGAATTTTGTAAACAGTTTCTGCTTGTTCGCTTTCTTCAAGTGCATCAGAAATTGTAACGGCATCGAATTTTTGCCCAGGGTTTGACTTGAGATAGTTTTGTATTTTAACTGAAAGTTTTATTACATCGCCCGCGGCGAGTTTTCCTGCTTCTACGCCCGGCTGGTGATAGGCGTTAACCCCAATTAAATTAGCATACAGGCCGACTGCACGCTCGAACAGTGCAATCAAGGCACCCAGAGTTTGAGAATTTAGTTCTTCAAGCGTTATGGTTAGTGATGCGCGTCCTTTTTGAAAAAGAGCCTCGCGAGTTCCAAGCAGAAAACCCTGCAGGAAATCTCCAGAGGTGACTTCGGGTTCAACCTCAATGCTGTGATGTTCTCTGTCCTTGAGAACTTCAATGAATGCCACAAAAAAATCGTCGGGACCGTCTCGCAGCTGCTGACCAATGGAATGCTGGTCAGTTGATCCCTTGCTGCCGTAAACCGTCAGCCCGTGATTTACAGTTTTACCTTTAAGATCTTTTTCCTTTCCCACGGACTCCATAACCAGCTGCTGCAGGTATGGACTTAAATAAATCAGCCTGTCTTTGTATGGCAGCATTACCATTGCCTTTTGGCCCCTGCCTCCGCCCGCATGATGCAACATCCAAGCCAGTACAGCAGCAGGATTTTCGGTAATTTTTGCACGGCGAGTCAGCTCATCCATAATTTTTGCACCATTCAAAAGACTGCTGATATTCACACCCAGTAAAGCTGCTGGAAGCAGGCCCACTGCGGAAAGAATTGAAGTCCGTCCACCTACCCAGTCCCACATTGGAAAACATCCCAGCCAGTTCTCTCTGGAGGCAAGCTGAGCAAGCTGACTGTTCTCTCCGCTGACTGCAACAGCATGTCTGGCAAAATCAAGTCCGGCGCTGTTGCAGCATTCTCGAACCTCAAGCATAGCGTTACGTGTTTCCAGTGTGCCACCTGATTTGGAAATTATGAGTATAAGTGTCTCTGATAAACCTTTGCCGATTGAGGCAATCACCCGGTCCATTCCATCAGGGTCAGTGTTGTCTATAAAATAAAACCGTACAGGGTCGTCTTGTGAACCAAGAGCGCTTTGAATTAACTGAGGACCCAGTGCTGAGCCCCCCATTCCAAGAGACAGCACATTACGGAATTGTGCAGATTTCTGAGGTTTTATCTTTTTCTGATGAATGTCTGCTGCAAATTGCTGGATCTTATCCAGGGTACTGTTTATTTGATTTTGAATTTTTTCAGTAGGAGCCAAGGTCGGGTTTCGCAGCCAGTAATGTCCAACCATTTGATTTTCATCAGGATTTGCAATTGCTCCTTTTTCCAGCTCCTGCATTTGCTCGAAGGCAATGCTGAATTTTTCTTGCAGTGAATCCGGAAGCTTGTCAGGGGCATTCATCCGTGAGGTGTCAATAGACATACCAAGCTCAGGCATTTGCAGGCAATGTTGCTGAAAATAATTCCAGGAGGGGGTTTTGCTCATGAGCCGTGTTTTATCGAATTATGTTTGCAATTCTTTTAATCTTTGATTGCATAATACTTCAGTAATTTCCAAGTCAGTTAGCTTCTGCAGACATCCGCCATACGGACATTTTTTTAACTGGCAAGTCTCAGGTCCGTCAAGCTTTGGCTTCACTACCCATTGCTGCTGATCGTATGGACCCCAGCGGTCCGGAGTGTGTGGTTTTGCTGGACAGAAAAACCCCAGCAGCGGAGTTCCAGCCGCATTTGCCAGGTGCAAAGGTCCGGTGCTGCTGGTGACCAGCAGGGAAGAATTCCGGATCACAGAAAATAATTCTGCCAGTGAAAAACGTCCTGCTGCCTTTTTCACCCGTTCTTCCGGGAAATCAGCTGCAAGTTCACTAACCAGGTTTTCCTCTTCGGAAATACCAGTCAGCAAAACGGTCCAGCTGGTATTTTCAAGCAGCAGTCGAATTATAAGTATGTATTGCTCAGCATTCAAGTTTGGCGCGGAAGCACCGCTTCCGGGATGAACAATTGCGTAGTCCGGACAATTCAGTTCCCTGCTGAATTCTTCCCACCATGATTCTGGAGTCCACTTTTTAAACTTGTATTCAGGCTGTTTAACCTGATCAGGCAGCAGCGATTCAAGCAGGGCAAGATTGTATTCGGACTCATGTTTCCGGCAGTCCTTTCGATGTTCATAGATACGTTTGTTCAGCAGGAATGAATACCAGCGAAAACCTGTACCAATACGGAGGGGAATTTTTGCCAACAGCAAAGCGAAGGCTAATTCGGGTCTGGGATAAAACAGCAGTACCACGTCAAAATTAAGATTACCCAACTGATTACCCAGCCTCAACACTCCCTGCCATCCCCTGTGGTGACCCTCAGGCTCATAACTCAGCAGTAGATCAATTCCCTCATACTGCTCAATAAGGGGAACAGTATAGGGCTGTGCAAGAAATGAGATAAACGCGTCGGGGTATTTTTTGCGTAATGCCGTTACCGCAGGCAGAGTCAGAATAGTGTCACCTACCCGGTCTGTGCGGACCAGCAGAAAACGTTTAGGAGGTTCTGTGTAAGAATATTGGGGCATGCAGGCATTTTATGTTTTGCTGAAATTGCTCTATGCCTTAAAGATATTCCGCAATATTTTGCCTGAAACCTGGCGACCAATTTCTGCAATCGATTCAGTGAGCGGAATGGATTTTGGGCAGACCTCAACACAGTTTTGCGCGTTGCCGCAATCAGATATTCCACCTTCCTGCATGAGGGTATCCAGACGTTCATCAGTAATGTTCTTTCCGGTGTGATGCATGTTGAAAAGGCGTGCCTGGCTGATTGCTGCCGCACCAAGGAAATTATTTTTCTGAGTATATTGGGGGCAGGCTTCCACACAGCAACCGCAGGTCATGCATTCAGACAGTTTGTAGGCAACTTCCTGTATGCTTTGTGATTCACGATCTCCGGGACCAAGGTCATGATAGCCGTCTGCGGTGACCCATGCCTGTACTTTCTTCAGTGCCTCAAACATTCTTGAACGATCAACGATTAAATCTCTTATAACCGGAAATTTACTCATTGGCTCTAATGTTATTGGTTTTTCCAATTTATCTATTAATGCACTGCATGCCTGATGCACCTTTCCGTTTATCACCATTGTACAGGACCCGCAAACTTCTTCCAGGCAGTTGCTTTCCCAGACAACCGGTGTTACCTTCTCTCCTTTCGAGTTTTCCGGTTTGGTCTGAATGTCCATCAAACAGGAAATTACATTGGAATTAGGAATATATGGAATGACGAAATTTTCCCAGTATGGACTCGATTCAGCAGTATTCTGGCGCTTGATTTTGAAAGTTACAGTATCCGACATTTTGAATTCCTCAGTTATATTTTCGTGGACGTGGAGTAATGAGTGATGTATCTACATCCTCATAAGAAATTTCCGGACCGCCTTCTGAACCGGAAGTTCCATTTTTATATTCGGCAATTGTTGTTTTGAGCCACTTTTCATTGTTTTCAGCAAATCGTTTCATGTAGGCTAAATGCTGCTGATCAAAGGCACTTTCATTTAAATTGCCGTCTGCTTTCTGCTTTTCAAATTCGAGGTATGTCTCAGGCTGGAAATCATCCGGCTGCTTGAGATCAAACTCAGGTTTGTAGTGTGATCCACGGAATTCATCCCTCATCAGGGCACCTTTAGTGATAACCTTGGAAAGCTGAATCATGTTCCAGAGCTGATTAATGAAACTTGGGACTGGATTGGACCAGTCAGTAGTGTCCAGACAGGTTATGTTTTTCCAGCGAGACTCAAATTCATTGATTTTGTCCAGAGTTGCTTCCAGCTTGGAATTTTCGCGCACAATCAGAACATTGCTAATCATCTGCTCAGCAAGTTCCCGGTGCAGGGCATAAGGATTCTCACTTCCATTCATTTTATTTATATCTGAAAATCTCTCCTGCCATTGCCTGCTTGCATCATCAAACACTTTTTGAGGGTGATCCTCAGCAGCTTCAGGAAGATTTTTTACGTAATTGATAACCCCCGGACTCATCATAAGCCCTGTGTAAATGCAGCTCAACAGAGAGTTTGCTCCAAGCCTGTTGCCGCCATGATACTGATAGTCTGCTTCTCCGGCGGCATAAAGACCTGTTATGGAAGTCATTTGATTGTTTGGTGACTGGTAATCAATCAAGCCATCTGAAGTGGGTGTATAATCGGTCCAGATTCCACCCATTGAATAATGCACTGCAGGGAAAATTTCCATCGGTTCCTCTCGAGGATCCACACCGGTGAATTTTTCGTATATCTCAAGAATTCCTCCAAGTCTCCGATTCAGAAATTCGGGAGTATGATGCGTCAAGTCCAGGTAAACTTTCATTTCACCTTTAACCCCCAGGCCCTCGTTTACACAAATGTCATATATTTCACGGGCACCTACATCACGCGGAACAAGATTTCCGTAAAGCGGGTAGCGTTCCTCAAGAAAATAAAATCTTTCTTTTTCAGGAATATCTTTTGGTGATCTGGAATCTCCGGCTTTCCGTGGTACCCAGATTCGACCTCCTTCACCGCGGGCGGACTCACTCATTAAGCGCAATTTATCACGTCCCGGAATTGCTGAGGGATGGATTTGAATGAACTCGCCGTTGCCGTATTTCGCTCCTTGCAGATAAGCTGAAGTAGTAGCTGTTCCGGTGCAGACCATGGAATTAGTTGAACGCCCGTAAACGAGCCCAGGCCCGCCAGTTGCCAGGATGACTGCGTCACCCTTGAGCGCCATTATTTCTCCGGTGCGGAGATTGTGTATGACTGCACCGACACATCGGCCATCATTGTTGAGCACGGCACCAAGGTATTCGTGCCACTCCATTTTTTCAACAATGCCCTGCACCTCAAAGTGCCGAACCTGTTCATCTAAAGCATACAATAATTGCTGTCCTGTGGTTGCTCCTGCGAAGGCTGTACGGTGGTAGAGTGTGCCTCCAAATCTGCGGAAATCCAGATTTCCTTCCGGAGTGCGGTTGAAAGTAACTCCCAGCCGGTCCATTAGGTTGATGATGTATGGGGCATGGTGACACATGTCTTTGCAGAGCGGCTGATTTGCCAGAAAGTCACCACCTTTGACTGTATCATAAAAATGGATATCCGGAGAGTCACCTTCTCCTTTGATATTGACGGCACCATTTATTCCTCCTTGAGCACACACTGAGTGTGAGCGTTTAACAGGCAGAAATGAGACCAGCAGCACTGACATTCCAAGTTCAGCAATTTTCATGGCGGCTGCAAGACCGGCTAATCCTCCTCCAACTACTATCACACGTTGTCTGCTCATCAATATTGCTCTTGTTACCAGATTGCCGCCAGCGCGTAAAAGGCGCTTGCAGTTAAAATAATAAATACCAAAATGCTGAAAGAACGAACCCTTTTCTGAGAAGTTGGTGTCAGTGCAATGCCCCAGGTCATGCAAAATGTGTTGAGGCCATTGGCAAAGTGAAATACTGCTCCAAGTACACCGAGCAAATAAACAGTCTTAGTCAGCATTCCGGTTTCCGGGTCTGCAAACCCGCTTGACAGGTGTTCAAAATGGGTTCCCCATGTACCGGCAATCCACGGACCTAGCTTGGCATTCCAGACATGTGCGATTATGAAGAGCAGTACACCTATGCCACTAATGCGCTGCAGCCAGTAAAGCAGATGCGAAAAATAAGTGTAGGAAGGCTGTATTTTATTCTCAAATACCAGAAGAACCCCCAGGAGAGAATGAAATAAAAGGGGGATATAAACAACAATGACTAATGCCCAGGTTGCAAGAGGACTGTCATAGAAGCTATTGACCTCGTTATTATATATTTCTGCACCGTAGTGCAGATATAACTGCAAATAGAGATGGTATACAAGAAAAAGCCCGACAGGCACGACACCTGTTAAACTGTGTATTCTCCGCAAAAGAAAATGTGAGTGCATATATCACAGATCAAATAAGATAAAACTTTTAACACTTCAAGCAGAACACATTACTCACTATATCATGAAGGAGAGCCAACTATAAAGTGGATATTTATATGATTTTGGGGCAGAGCTGATTGTATTATACCTGTAATTAAACAGGATATATCAGCTGGATGTGCTTTTAGCCAGGGACAGGGCTAAACGTGACTTGTAGCGGGCGCCGGTACGTTTGTGCAGAACACCTTTAGTAACAGCTTTATCTATATTTTTTTGCACATTGGGATAAGCATCACGTGCCTGTTCTAAATTACCGCTCTCCTGAAGAAGTCGAAATTTTTTAATGACTGTTCTAAGATCTGCCCGCATTGAGCGATTATGTGCTGTAAGTTTAGCAGTTTGTCGAACTCGCTTAAGTGCTGATTTGTGATTGGCCATAAGTTTTTCCTTTTGTTTTAAAAAGCGTTTACAAAATGATCAATGTCAGGCGGTGTTTTGCCTGCCAGCTGCACTGCAATCACATCGAATCTAGGTTGCAGGTGCATGAGGTGCTTTTGGCTGAGATAATGTTCACCCAGCATTCGCAGTTTCTCAATTTTTTTTGCAGTTACTGACAAAGACGGGTGAAGTCCGGCTCTGCTCCTGCGTGTTTTTACTTCGCAAAATACAAGATATTCCCTGTGTTCCGCAACAATGTCAATCTCACCAAGTCTGGAGCGGTGATTGCGTTCAACAATGCTGTATCCCTGCTCTTTCAAAAAATCACAGGCAATCTGTTCTCCTGTCCTTCCTGTGTGCTGCCGTTCCTTTGTCAAAGCAAACTCGTCTGTACCGGTTTGAGCCTGAAAGAACGCCTGTGTATTGGAGACAGTCCGTGCTCAGCAATTGCTTCCCGGTGCTGCCTGGTGGGATATCCCATGTGACGCTCAAAACCCCATTGAGGATACTTTTCCCCAAATTCAACCATCTTCCTGTCCCGCGACACTTTTGCCAGAATTGAAGCCGCGGCAATACTTTTGGAAAGACAATCTCCTTTTACTACTGCCTGACCCTGGATGTTCGTGACGGGATAACGATTACCGTCAACCAGCAGATAATCCGGAGCAGGTTCAATTTCGGCTGAACAACGCTGCATCCCGACCATTGTAGCCTGCAGGATATTTAACCGGTCAATTTCCTGTGGAGAAACCGAGACTATCTTAAATGCTGAAGATTCTGCACAAATCAAGTCGAACAGCTCCTGCCTTTTTTTAGCAGAAAGCTGCTTTGAATCATTGAGCTGAAACTCGGTATTCCAATTTTTACCTAAAATAACTGCAGCAACAACCACTGGTCCGGCAAGCGGTCCTCTTCCTGCTTCATCGATACCTGCAATCTTGCTGAATCCGCGACTATAAGCCGCATTTTCAAACTCAAGTGTTGGTCTGTAGATCTTCTGCAGGACGCGCATTAATGCGTTCCTTGATTCGAGCTGCTTTTCCTTTACGTGCACGCAAGTAATAAAGTTTTGCCTGACGTACTTTCCCTATTTTGATGACATCAATACTTTCAATTCTTGGAGAATGAAGCGGGAAAATACGTTCTACACCATACCCCTGTGTTACTTTTCGCACAGTAAAGGTGGCCTTGTTGTTGCGTGCACCGCCATGTTTGCCGATAATGACACCCTCAAAGGCCTGAATGCGTTCTTTGTTTCCTTCCGTAATCCGGTAATTAACCCGAACGCTTGAACCTACCCGTAAGTCCGGCAATTCGCTGCGCAATTGAGATTGCTCAGTTACTTCCATTGCAGTAGACATTTTATTATTTTTTGTGAAAGTTTAAGGTTACAGTTGTTTAATATCTAACAGAATCATCTGTTATCTCACTTAATGAAGCTCATATTTAATTTGAGGAAATTTCATCAAATCGGCAAAATTCTTCAAATTAAATCCGGACGTCTTTTTTTCGTTCGCGACAAAGCATGTTGTTGGCGCCACTGAGCAATTTTTTTATGGTTCCCCGACAGCAATTCTTCCGGAACATCCATGCCCGCATAACTTGCCGGACGTGTATATTGTGGATATTCCAGCAGGGATTGAGAAAATGATTCCTGTTCAGATGATTCCTGATTACCAAGAAAGCCGGGCAGCAACCGGCTGACGGATTCAATTATAGCCATAGTAATAACTTCACCGCCCATACAAATGAAATCACCTCCGGATATTTCCTCATCCACCAGGCTTCTTATTCTTTCATCAAATCCTTCGTAACGTCCGCAGACCAGGGTCAAAACAGAGTTATTCTGACTGAGTTCTTTTGCCTTTTTTTGAGTAAACGGCTGTCCTTGCGGTGAAACCAATATTGTATGTGTCTCACGTCCCTGACTGTGATAAAATTTTTTCTGTTCTTCAAGTGTACGAGCAACCGGCTCAATTCGCAAAATCATTCCCGGGCCGCCACCGTATGGTGAGTCATCTACCTGAAGATGCTTACCAAGCCCGTGTTTTCGAAAATTTACAAGGCTCACGCTCAGAAGCCCCTTTTCAATTGCACGCTTGATCAGGCTTTCATCCAGGAAAGAAGAAAAAATTTCCGGGAATAATGTCAGTACCTCGAAGCGCAACATCACTGTCTTCAGCTGGCGCCAATCAATCCTGGTAAGGGGTCGATAATCATTCTCTGCGTTTCAACATTCAGTTCCAGCACAACATGGGGAACGTCCGGCACCAGGAAAGCCGAGCTTCCGTTACTTACTTCATAGACATTGTTTGCTCCGGTTTCCAGAAAATCGGTTATTTCTCCTAAAATCCTGCCTTTTTGATCTTCTACACGGCAGCCGATGATTTGGTGCACGAAGACTTCATTGGACTCCAAAGGTCTCAGCTGATCATCAGGCAGAAGCAATCTGCAACCTTTCAGTACTTCAGCATCGTTGCGGGAATTAATTTCTTCAAAAAGAATAATCCAGCAATTTTTCGACTGATTAATACGTATTATATTTAAGGCACTTAAACTTCCGGCTTTCTCAAGAAATAATACTTTTTCCTTCAGATAATAATCGGGTGTATCAGTGACGTACCTTGCCCTGACTGCTCCTTTTATTCCATGAGCTCCGACAATGGTGGCAATCCATGTATGCTCATCATAATCATTATAATCAGTCATTTCGGCCTTTATCGAAAAAAACGATAAACCCCGTAAAGCTTTTTAAACCTTGATATTTGCCAGCTTCATTAATTTACCGACCCGGTCGCTGGGTTGTGCTCCAACTGAGAGCCAGTGCTTTAGGCGCTCCGCATCAATCTCAAAACGATTTTCCTTGACCATCGGATTGTAAAATCCAATACGTTCAAGGTACCGGCCGTCACGTTTACAACGCTGGTCTGCAACTACAATACGGTAGTATGGTTTCTTTTTTGCGCCACCTCTGGCGAGACGAATTCTAACCATGTTAAATATTGCTATTTTTTCAGTTTAAGTCTAATACAAGCTACAAGTAAAATTGTTGATTAAATAAAGTGAAATAATCTTTATAATTTAACCCGGAATCATGTCCTGCATCATACGCATAGCCTTGCCCGGACTGGAAACTTTTGACAGTTTCTGCATCATTTTACGCATTTGAGCAAATTGCTTCAGCAGTCGATTTATTTCACTAACAGTTGTCCCGCTTCCTTTGGCGACCCTTAATCTGCGTGAGCCATTCATCAGCTTATGGTTTTGCCTTTCTTTAATAGTCATCGAAGAAATTATGGCATCGATCTTAACCAGTTTGTGGTCATCAATGTTGGCTTCCTGAAGTGCTGAAGTATTCATGCCAGGCAACATGCCTAAAACATCCTTCATAGATCCCATTTTGCGCATCGAACGCAACTGGTCTCTGAAATCTTCCAGTGTAAATTCGTTTCGCTTCAGCTTTTTCTGCATCTGCAGGGCTTCACGTTCGCTGAATGAATCTTCTACTTTTTCTATCAGTGAGAGCATGTCGCCCATTCCCAAAATTCTCGAAGCAATACGCTCCGGATGAAATGCTTCCAGATTTTCCAGCTTCTCTCCAACAGCAATAAACTTTATCGGTTTTTGGGTAATTGCCCTGATGGACAGTGCAGCTCCCCCACGGGCATCTCCATCCATTTTTGTCAACATCACTCCGGAGATGTCAAGGCGGTCATTAAAACCCTTTGCTACATTTACTGCTTCCTGTCCAGTCATTGCATCTGCAACAAAAATAATTTCGTGAGGCATGATGGATAATTTGATACTGCTTAATTCCTCCATTAATTCCTCGTCAATATGCAAACGCCCCGCTGTGTCAATAAAAACGATATCAGCTTCTTGTTGCTTTGCCTCGTGCAGTCCAAGTTTGACTATATCCACCGGATTCTGGTCATTGCGTGACGGGTAGCAGGAAACACCTAAAGTGTCTGCCAATACCTGAAGCTGTTCGATGGCCGCGGGTCGGTAGATATCTGCAGGAATTAAATAGGGTCTTTTCCCTTCCGACTGGTACAGCCTGGCCAACTTGCCTGCAGAAGACGTTTTTCCTGATCCCTGCAGACCAACCATCATTACTGTCAAAGGAGTATCTTCCGTTTCGGTAAAACCTGAATTCGCACCTCCCATCATTTCTGTCAACTCTTCATTGACAATTTTGATAAACTGCTGTCCCGGAGACAGGCTGCCCTGGACTTCCTGACCAATAGCTCTTTCCTTGACCGAGCGCAGAAAAGCCTTGACCACCCTGTAATTTACGTCAGCCTCCAGCAGTGCCATTTTGACGCTATTAAGAGTTTGGCTTAGATTTTCTTCCGTCAAGCGCCCCTGGCCACGCACTTTACGCAGAGTGCCGCTTAATTTTTCTGAAAGGGTCTCAAACATATAAGTTATTGTAAAATGATTAACATATCATTAAATCAAATAATTAGCGTGATTGTCAAATTATTTTCCACAGACATTAATTTAAAAAAAGTATGAAATCTTATGGATCTCCTGGAATGGAATATCCGGAAATTACGGTTTTTCAGCTGGATAGTTTGGAGTGTATCAGAGGTATTGTATTCTGTGTATCTTTAATTTCCTTTGAGCATGTATTTGAAAAAGGAGTTTTATTTCCAGAAATCGGTACGAATTTTCATTTTTTTATGGCGGGGCAGTTTGAAGATTGGTTCAGATTTGTAAGAAGCTGGCTCCTTTGATTTTTTTACAGTTTTCGGACGAAGTGAGGGAGGCTGGTATTCTGTTTCCAAAAATGCGGGTCCGGTGCCTTCGTTTCGTGTTTCAGTCATTGAAAGGTTATAGCGGGGAATGACTGTTTGAAACTGTGTTTTAAATGTGGCTGCTGTGGGTGTGACCTTATCTTTGTTTCCGTCTACATAAGTTGGATAAAAATTTGTGGTGGCCTCCAATCTCTTCCATCTGGCTTTGCGGCGTGTTTTTTCCTTGGACATTGCTTGGAGCTTCCTTTGAAGTTTTTGTCTTTGTTAATCAGACAGATTGAAATGTTTCTGATTCCTTTATAGAATTATCACAGCAAAATGCAAACCATATTTTCTGCCCTTACTGCAAATGACTGCAAACAAACCA
>CAJXDX010000046.1 GCA_913052275.1 uncultured Pseudomonadota bacterium
AAAATGAGATACTTATTTAAGGCAATGCAGAGAGCCTTGCTGGCAGCAGGATGTGCTGCTTTAATATCTGTGCCTGCATCCGCAGGAGAATATAAAGGGCCTAATTTGAAAGGCCAAACTGTGACCATTGCCGGTCCCTGGCTGACGGGAGACAAAGACAGTTATGATGCAGTAAACGCTTATTTTGAAAAAGCTACCGGAGCCAAGGTGGATTATGCAGGTTCGGACAGTTTTGAACAGCAGATCGTGATAGATATAAAGGCAGGAAGCCCTCCCAACCTGGCAGCATTCCCACAGCCTGGGCTTGCAGCGAATATGGCGGCCATTGGCGGATTGGTTCCGCTGGGCAGAGACGTGGAAAACTGGGTCCGGAAAAATTATGCCGCTGGATCATCGTGGGTCGATCTAGGTACTTATGCAGACAAAAGCGGAAAGGATCAGTTCTACGGTTTTTTCTTTAACGTTAATGTGAAATCACTGGTTTGGTATGTACCGGAAAACTTTGAAGCCGGCGGTTATGAAATTCCAAAAACCATGGAGGAACTGATTGCACTCAGTGATAAGATTGTCAAAGACGGAGGGACTCCATGGTGCATAGGCCTTGGGTCCGGAGATGCTACTGGCTGGCCCGCGACAGACTGGGTGGAGGATATGATGCTTCGCACACAACCGCCGGATGTCTACGACGGCTGGGTGGCGAACACTGTGAAGTTCAATGATCCCCGTGTAATCAACGCGATTGAGACCTTCGGCAAATTTGCCAAGAACAACGATTACGTGGAAGGCGGTACCCGTGCGGTCGGAGCAACCGACTTCCGCGACAGCCCCAAGGGAATGTTCACTGTTCCGCCCAAGTGCTACATGCATCGTCAGGCAAGCTTTATCCCTGCCTTCTTTCCCAAAGGCGTGGAAGTTGGTACCGACGCGGATTTCTTCTACTTCCCATCTTATTCCACAAAGAATTTAGGGAATCCTGTGCTGGGTGGTGGAACGCTGATTGCGATTACTAAGGACAGTAAAGCGACTCGGGAATACATAAAGTATCTTCAGCATCCCAAGTCCCACGAGATCTGGATGGCAAGAAAAGGCTTCCTGACTCCACACAAAGGTGTTGACCTCAATGCCTATTCTAGTGGTATACTCCGCAAGCAGGGTGAAATTCTGCAGAACGCGACGACCTTCCGTTTTGACGGTTCGGATCTGATGCCAGGGGCAATCGGAGCAGGTTCTTTCTGGAGCCAGATGGTTTTCTATGTCAGTGGTGCATCCGCAAAAAAAGTTGCGGATAATGTACAATCCAGTTGGGATTCAATTAAATAAAAATTCCTAACTGAATGACTGCTGTTATAGTTGTTCAGAATAAAATTTAGTTTTGTTAATTGAAGCGCATCCGATTATTTCAAGTTCAATAAGCAGGATGCGCTTCTTTTTCAAAATTCCTTCTGGCATTAGTACAAGTCTTTGTTGTACCTTCCTTTATTTTTTCCATAATCCAGCATGTTAATGCAACTCTTTGATGCTTTGTTAGCCGTTATGGTGGGTATTGGAGTTTGTGTGCTTTATTATACTGGGACCAATTTTCTTCTTGATCGGATTTTTTCTGATAAAAATGGATTTTTGACAGGAAAAGACCGCTGGTACAATGCAATCCAGCCATGGATATTTTTGGCTCCAGCACTGTTTTTTCTTGGAGTTTATCTTGTGTATCCGGTTTACGAAACATTCAGATTAAGTTTCTTCAACTTTGGAGGGTTTGAATTTGTTGGCTTAAAAAATTATTTATGGGCATATGAAAACCCGGAATTTCAGCAGGCTGTTTTAAACAATCTGTTTTGGCTGCTTTTTGTACCAATACTGTGTGTAATTTTGGGCCTGATCACAGCCAGGCTTGCTGACAATGTCAGGTGGGGTACAATTGCAAAATCATTGATTTTCATGCCAATGGCAATCTCCTTTGTTGGTGCCAGTGTTATCTGGAAATTTGTTTATGATTACAGGGGGCCTGATTCAGAACAAATTGGAAGCTTAAATGCTATTGTGATGCTGTTTGGTGCTGAACCGCAGGCATGGATCACACTTCCGTTCTGGAACAATTTTTTCCTGATGGTGATTTTGATCTGGATCCAGACAGGATTTGCCATGGTTATTTTCAGTGCGGCATTACGCGGAATTCCTGAAGAAACTCTGGAAGCGGCCCGAATTGACGGTGCAAATGAAATTCAGATTTTTTTAAAAATCATGATTCCTCAGATTTTAAGTACTGTCATGGTTGTCTGGACCACAATCACAATAATTGTACTTAAAATCTTTGACATTGTGCTTGCAATGACCAATGGGCAATGGAATACAGAGGTTTTGGCAAATTTGATGTTTGACTGGATGTTCCGAGGAGGAGGTGATTCCGGTCGAGGAAGTGTGATGGCTATGATGATCATGATAGCGGTTATACCAATTATGGTCTGGAATATACGCAACTTCCGCAAGGAGGAACAGGTAAGATGATTAGTCTTTACATAAAAAGACTCAGCTTTGGCCAGGTACTTTCTTCTTTTCTGCTGCTGTTTCTGGTCCTGCTTTGGATTGTACCTACTGTTGGTCTTTTTGTAAGCTCCTTCAGGGATAAAGATCAACTTGCAATTACAGGATGGTGGACTGCGCTTTCAACAACTGAGAGGAATGAATTCAGAAGAACAGGGACAAAAGATGATCAGGTTCAACTAGGTGAAAAATATATTATTTCAGGAAATTTTTTTGATGCTGGTGGAAAAATAATTCAGACTTTCAGTACAAGTTTCAAGAATTTAACTGAGTACAATTCAGGTGAAACAGCAAAATTTAAAGATGGGAGTCTTTTCACTCTGCATGCCGATGGTGAATATCAGTGGGTTTCAAATACGCCGTTCAAGCACAAACGTGGCAAGCGTGTTTTTTATGTTGCGAAAGTTCCTCCAACTTTTTCCCTGGATAATTATCGTGAAGTGCTCAAGGCAGAGGGTGTTGGACAATCGTTCATCAATACGCTTAAAGTTACAATTCCAGCCACCGTAATTCCAATTATGATTGCTTCCTTTGCAGCTTACGCATTTGCCTGGATGAAGTTCCCTGGAAGACAATTTCTGTTTGTAACTGTGGTTGGACTTCTAGTTGTTCCACTGCAAATGTCATTAATCCCATTACTGAGCATTTACAATGAAATTGGAAATTATTTCGGCGTTTCAGCAAAATCATATCCTGGAATCTGGTTTGCTCATACGGGCTTTGGATTACCTCTGGCTATTTATTTGCTTCGAAATTATATAGGGAGTTTGCCCAGAGAAATTATTGAATCTGCCAGAATGGACGGTGCAACCCATATGCAGATTTTTTCACGTATAGTTTTGCCTTTGTCAGTTCCAGCACTGGCTTCGTTTTGTATTTTCCAGTTTTTGTGGGTATGGAACGATTTACTGGTGGCATTGGTTTTTCTTGGAAAAAAAGACGATCAGATTGTACTTACTTCAAAGTTAAGGGAACTGCTGGGATCGCGCGGTGATAATTGGGAAATTTTAACGAGCAGTGCGTTCATTTCAATAATAATTCCATTAATTGTTTTCTTTGCGTTGCAGCGTTACTTTGTTCGCGGGCTGGTAACAGGTTCTGTAAAATCGTGAGTATGTGCACTTAAATTTCAGCAATAAGTCCCTTTATAATTCTTAAAATTAATCATGAACTTAGCACGTTACAGTAAGCAGTCAAACGACTGGTGGAAATCAGCGGTTTTTTACCAGATTTATCCAAGGAGCTTTTATGACTCAAACAATGACGGTATTGGCGACTTGAAAGGAGTAGTTGAAAAACTTGACCATTTGAATGACGGGAATGGAGGAGGGCTGGGTATTGACGCAATCTGGCTCTCACCATTTTTTCCCTCGCCTCAAGCAGATTTTGGCTATGATGTCAGTGATTACTGTGATGTTGATCCGATCTTTGGATCGCTGAAAGATTTTGACTCTCTTGTCAGTGAATCTCACAAGCGCCGGATAAGGGTGGTTATTGATTTGGTGCTGAACCATACATCAGATCAACATCCGTGGTTTGCTGAATCAAGGCAAAACCGAACCAACGACAAAGCCGACTGGTATGTATGGGTTGATCCGGGTCCTGATGGAAAACCTCCTAACAACTGGCTGGCTGTATTTGGAGGGTCGGCATGGACTTATGAGCCGCAGCGTCAACAGTATTATTTACATAACTTTTTGCCTGAACAGCCGGATTTGAATTGGTACAATCCGGAGGTGAGGGAAGCTTTGGCAGAGGTAATACGTTTCTGGATGAACCGAGGTGTGGATGGATTCCGCCTGGATACAGCAAACTATTATGCCTTTGATCGTCAGCTGAGAGATAATCCAAAACGCCAGGAAGGTAGTGAAATTCTAGAGGATGGACAGGAAGCAAATCCACTTAGTGCTTACATTACCAAATATTCAAAAGATCGCCCAGAGAATTTGGAGTTTATCAAGTTCCTGAGAAAGGTTTTTGACGAGAAGGAACATATAACGTCAATTGGTGAAATCGGTTCCGGAGAAGGCCTGGATTCAACGCTGAGATTAGGTGCAGATTACGTTAAACGAAAAGACGGACTTCATTTGGCATACACATTTGCCCTGCTGGGTGAAAAGATGAATGCGGACTATTTTGATCAGGTTACAGAAATTACAGAGGAAGCAATCGAGGATGGCTGGCCATGCTGGTCACTGAGCAACCACGATTGCAAAAGGATGATGACCCGCTACAAATGTTTTGCTGAACGTGAAGGATATCATCAAATGATGCTATTGCTCATGCTTTCCCTAAGGGGGACACCAATCATTTATTATGGCGAAGAAGTTGACATGCAGCAGTATGAGATTTCAAAAAGTGAATTGAAGGATCCTCAGGGCATTCGTTTCTGGCCTGAAATTAAGGGACGTGATGGATGTCGTCTTCCTTTTCCATGGGATTCAAAAGCACCGAATCAGGGCTTTAATAAAGGGGCAGAACCATGGCTTCCTGCAGAAAACTCTTTGACTCTTGACCAGGCAATAGAAACCGAAAACAGCACTTTTAATGTTTTGAGGGAAATGCTGAAAATCCGTAAAGCCAGTCCTGCTTTGCGAAATGGAAATTACAGGAGGGTATTTAATAATGGAGAATGTTTAGTTTTTGAAAGAAAAACGGAAGAGCAAACAGTGCTGATTGCAGCTAATTTCTCAACCGAAGAACAGATAATTGAATTTACTTCAGGAATAAAAATCGACCTTACTCCAAAATCCTTGAAAGGCAGATGTACCTTAAATAATCTGCAATTGTCATTACCTGCATGCGGCTATTTTTTAGGGGAAAAAGACGGACATTGAAAATAAGGCATAGAGCGGCAAAAAACTGCTGCTGAATCGGTCTAACCCAATTGCTGGAAACTGCCGACAGGTGTCATTAGTTGTTTTACACACTATAGGTTTGACTTAAACCAGTCTGATTATTGAGAGGAAAGTTTTGTCTGCACTTCCTCATTTTTTTTGACTAAATTTTCAGCCATGCGAGCGGAGACTGCATCAATCATGCGGCCGTCCAGTGAAGCCGCTCCTTTTCCTGATTCAGCAGCTTCCTCCAGTGCAGCAAGAATTCGCTTGGCGTGATCAACTTCAGCAGATGAAGGTGAGAAGACCGAGTTTGCCAGGTCAATTTGTGATGGATGAATAGCCCATTTACCTTCGTAACCTAAAGCAGAAGCTCTTTTTGCTGCTGCTTCAAGACCTTCAGGGTCTTTGAAATTTCCATACGGCCCGTCAATTGGTCGCAGACCATAGGCTCGACAGGCAACCACCATGCGTGACATGGCATTGTGCCATTGATCTCCCGGGTAGTCCGGATTCAAACCTCCAATTTCTACAGTGCGGGCCTGACAGCTTGCGGCAAAATCTCCTGATCCAAAATGCATTGCTTCCAGGCGCCTGCTTGACGCGGCGATTGCCTCAACATTTGACATACCAAGTGCTGTTTCAATAAGTGCTTCAATACCTATTGGTTCAGCAATTCCGAATGCTTCTTCAATTTGAGTCAGCAATGCGTCCACCATGTAGATATCAGCCGGCACTCCGACTTTCGGTATCAGGATAGTGTCTAAATGCTTGCCTGCCTGCTCAACAACTTCGACAACATCACGGTACATATATTGGGTGTCTATCCCATTGGTCCGGAAAGAAATGGTTTTTCCCTTCCCTCTCCAGTCAATGTCATTAAGTGCTTGAATGATATTTTTTCTGGACTGAAGCTTGTCTGAGGGTGCAACTGCATCTTCCAGGTCAAGAAAAATATAGTCCGCTTCACTTTTGAGCGCTTTTTCAAACATGCCGGGATTTGAACCAGGAACTGCCAGTTCACTGCGCTGCAGGCGCTGCCTTACTGAGGGATAAAATGTGTGACTCATATTGCAGTATCAGTAATTTACTTAATCTATTTCTAATTTTGCAGTAACTCTTTCAGGGTTCGGTGAACAATAATATCAAATTCAGAATAAATAAAGCTTTTATTTATTCAGCGGTTTTGTTAATTACTTTGTTCGTGAAAAATTTTTAATTGTACCATTCCATGGTATTAATTCAGTAATTTGCTGCAATAAATCAGTAAGGAAAACAGGAGACGATCATGACATTCCCAATGCTAGTAATTCCCGATACACTTGCAGCCGGTCCGGGTCCCGGCAATACAGACCCACGTGTGCTGGAACGTTTATATCTGACTGGAGTTGCCGATCACATGCAGAAGGATGTGATCCGTGGAATGATGGAAGCCAAAGCAATGCTGCGTGAAGTTTTCGGAACGAAGAATGTCCACACTTTTGGTGTTGCCGGTACTGGTTTCAGCGGTCTGGACTGCATCCTCAGCATGATTCATCCAGGTGATAATGTGGTGGTTTTTGTGAATGGAACTTTCAGCGGTATAGATGGTCTGACCATCCGTATGAAAGCCTCCACAGAAGAAGAACTGGCTTCAGATTCCTTGAATCCTAAACCCGCAAACGTCAAAATAGTCGAAGTACCGCATGGACAGTCTGTCACTGGCGAGATAATCGAGAAAGCACTGGCAGAACATAAGCCGATGTGGGCATTTATGGCACATTGGGAAACCGGAAGCGGAAGAATTAATGATATTCAGGGTTTTAACGACGCTTGCCAAAAGCATGGAGTAATGGGAATGGTAGATGCCGTCTCCAGTCTTGGTATTGAGTATTTTGACATAGACGACTATCCGGCTGTGGTTGCCTGGTCTTCATGTCCTCAGAAAGGAATTCTTTGCCTGCCTTTGACTTATGCACCGGTAAGTTTCAGGGATGAGGCCATAGAGGTTGTAAAAAAGAGAGGATGCCGGACTTACGGTCACCATCCTGTTCTTGAAGCAAGACACTGGGGGATAATTAATGGCAAAGATGGTGATCCAGCATACCACCGCACCCATTCCTGTTACTCAGTTGCTGCGTTTCACGAGGCACTTAGAATTCTTCTGCAGCATGGAAGGGAGCAGAAGGCAGTCGATTATGCATACCATGAAAAAGCCTTGAGACTTGCTGTGGAGGCAATGGGGTGTGAGGTTACTTCAAACATGACAAGCCTGGTGGTGCTGAATCTTCCCGGAAAACTGGCAGGATTAGAGAAAGATTTAGTTGCTAAGTGCAGGGAGGAAAATTTTGGAATTTGGACAACTTTGTCCTCTCCGATACAGGTTAGAATTGGCATTCTGAATCAATTAAACCAGGAAGCTATTGCAGATATTGCAGGTCGTTTTGCCGACGCAATGCTTAAAATGGGCGCCAGCTTCAACAAAGAAGAGGTGATGCAGGAATTGGCAGAATATTTTTCTTCCTGAATATAGACTTCAATCTATTCTTTAAAAAAAGATGACAAACATAGACGAATTTCAAACACAGGGAAAGGAAGGAAAAAAATTTACATCTTCCTCAGTTGCAAATACAAATACTCGAAAGGACAACCCTGACCGAGCTTACAAAGTACTCGTTGCTGATTTAGTAGGTATGAAATTTGACCAGAACGGAAATCCTGATTTCAGTGAAGTGAGAGAATATATTGAGGAAAAAGGCGGAGTATTCCATGAAGGATCGATTGATGAAGGTTCTGTGCTGGAAACAGGGAAAATTCATTTTTTCTACCAGCCAGATTTAAGCCGCATCGATGAAATTTTGCCTCAAACAGATAAAGGTCAGTATGACGCGCTGATTGCTGCGGCAACATTTTTCCCTAAAGAATCTGTGTTTAATGAAGGTGGAGTTCGTATAGGTGCAGGGACAGGAAACATGGGCAGTGCATCATGGGGCGGCGGCGGCGGAGAAGGTGGTGTTTCACCATTGATGTACACACCTAGTTTTAACAGTCGTGCCACTGCACACATGGTTTTTAAAGCCTTGTTGAAAACATCGCCTGATTTGGATGTTACCATGCTGCATCAGATGGTAATAGAGAAAAATTTTGATACAGGCAAACAGCTTAAAGAATTCCCAACAGAAAAAATCGAGAGGAAACGTATCGGGATTGTAGGATATGGCAACATAGGTAGAGAAGTAGCGAAAATCGCGCAGGTGTTCAATATGAAAGTGGTGGTACACGAGGCTCTCCCTAATCATCAAAAATGGATTGAGTCAGAAGGATTCATTTACGCTCCTACAATTGAAGAAGCCGCAAAGGGATCTGACTTTATCAGTATTCACACCGGATTGGGAGCTCCCAATTTGAATACAGGTAAGTTTGCTAACGAAGGTATAATTGGCGAAAACGTACTTAACTTGCTTAATGACGGAGCTGTAGTAATAAACTATGATCGAGGAGAACTCATCGATGCCCAGGCTCTGGACAAGGCCCTTTCAAGTGGTAAAGTACGCTACGCCGCAATTGACGCAGATATATTTAAAAATCCTGACAATGGTGAAATCACTGGGCCGATGGCACCATACATTGAATTAGAAAAACATCATTCAGGAAAAATGGAACTACTGCCCCACGCTGCCGCTGACACAGAACACATTTCACGAGTTGAAGGTGCAAAACAGGCCGTGGATCAGATCATTTCAGTAATAAGGTTCAAAAAGGTAATTAACCTGAAAGGTGATTTGCCTGAAGGATACACTGATGAAGGGGCAACGACAGTTGATGGAGTTGGGAAAGTTACACCAAATCGATTATTTGAACTGTTAAGAAATGACCATTTTCTGAAAAATATGCGCCAAATTGCCGAGGAGATAAATGCCATTTGGGGAGAATTAGAATCTACTCAGAATCCTGACCGAAGGAAGGAATTGATTGAACGTTATGGTTCAAAATTGATTCTGGCTTCCAATACATATGCGTCTTCGATGGAAAGTACCGGTCTCAAAGGGCCATATTCAGAATAGATTCCTTTATCATTCTGTTTACCTGAAACGTTGCGACAGATCTTCTACTTCTTCACCAGTCCCGGGAATTCTTGAAGTCCTCCATTGCCTGAATAGCGAAGCTCCTCCTTCGATAAGTTTTTCCAGTCGATTCTGGTCAACTTCAGTTTTGATTTCAATCACTTCCCGCTCGTCAAGTTTACTGCACAAATAGTCATCGCTGGTCATTATTTCATCTACAAGCCCCTTCTCTTTTGCCTGTGAGGCCAGCCAGTATTCACCGGTCGCAATTTCCTCGATGTCAACATCCGGCCTTCCTTCTTTTATCACTTTCTTAAAGGCATCATGAATTGCAGAGATATCATCCTGCACTTTCTGTTTACCTTCCTTGGTAACTTTTGAAAAAGGAGTCACGGTCCTTTTGTATTTTCCTGCAGTAAACAGGTGGTAGTCCACCTCATTTTTTTGCAGAACACGGTGGAAATTAGGTATGCCTGCAACAACTCCGATTGACCCTATAATTGCAAATGGTGCGGCAATAATTTTATCTGCAACAGCAGCCATCATGTAACCGCCGCTGGCAGCAACTGTATCAACGCAGACAACACAGCGCAGTCCTGCCTGTTTCAGCCTTTCCAGCTGTGAACTGGCTAATCCGTACTGTGGCACAGCACCTCCCGGACTGGTCAGGCGTATCACAATTTCGTCTGCTGGTTGGGCTATTTCAAGAAGAAATGAAATCTGATCCCTGAGATGTTCCACTTCCGCGGCCATAATGTTGCCGATAAATGTTAGCACATAAACGCAGTTTGAATGCTGCTTGAGAACTTCCTTTGTTTTCAGGCCGCGCTCCAGTTTTTTCCGGATAGCTGTTACGGTTTTTTCACTCTTTTCCTTATTTTTTTGTTTTTCCTCCCTGTCTTCCTTTTTTTTAGCTTTTTTCAACAACTTGGTCGCATCTTTAGGCAAAAACTGTACAACATGAAGTTCATTTTCCAGGCGTCTAAAATCATTTTCAAACCGGTGATTCCAGTGTTTAAATGAAAGGTGCGGTTCCTTTTTGTGTCGCTTTCGCCTGAAAAAAATAAGTTTGATAACCAGGGCCAATCCTGCAAAGAGAAAGATAGCTACTCCCGCGTTATAAAATGACCAGTATTGTTCCATAAATTCATTCATGCTGTTTAATCTATTTATTTCAATCTTACTCAATTAGGAGGAATTAAGATGTTATGTTAGAATAACCGCTCTTTAATTAAAACATATTTATTGAATAATCTTTATGACAAGTTCTGAAACAAACATCTATATTTCAATTCTGCTGCTGAGCATCTGCTTTGCCCTGTCTGCGTCTACTGCCAGTCTCAGTGTTTCCGCATCTTCACTGGTTGGATTCCAGATTGCCAACAACAAAGCATTGGCAACTTTACCACTTACTTTTCATCTGCTGGGAACCATGCTGGCTGGAATTCCTGCCTCACTGCTGATGAAGCGCATAGGGCGCCGTTACGGTTTTTTGATAGGCACAGGAATCGGTACATTTGGGGCGGCTTCTGCTTCACTTTCAATAATTTACTCCAGTTTTCCTTTGTTCTGCCTAAGTATATTTTGCCTTGGTGTGCTGAACGGTTTTGCTCAGCTGTACCGCTTTACCGCGGTTGAAGTTTCAAGCATCGAATTCAGGACAAAAGCTGTTTCCTATGTGATGCTTGGCGGTATAGCTGCAGGATTCATTGGTCCGGCAATTGCGGCAGAGGGGAAAGATTATTTTGAAAACGCACAGTTTGCGGGGAGCTACCTGTCTATTATTTTGTTATATTTTTTCATAGTATTGATTTTAATGAGGATCAGGCTCCCACAGCCAAGTGTTGTGGAACATACCGGTGATGCGCGTCCTTTGACTGTAATTTTAAGGCAGCCAAAATTTATAGTTTCAGTGCTTTCAGCAATGATAGGCTATGGAGTAATGGCAATGATAATGACCGCAACTCCGCTTGCCATGACAAAAGGAAGCGGTTATCCATTCAGTGACGCGGCCTTTGTTATCCAATGGCATGCTCTGGGTATGTTTGCACCTTCTTTTATTACTGGCTCATTGATCAAGCGTTTCGGATCAGTTCAAATTATTTTTACAGGAATTTTGCTTAATTTTATTTGCATTGCAATCAATATTTCCGGGACAGAA
>CAJXDX010000047.1 GCA_913052275.1 uncultured Pseudomonadota bacterium
CTGAAGTGTGAAGAATGATCAGGTAATCTAACTTAATTTAATAATATGTCAAGAAGAATTATCTTATACGTTTATTTTATCTAAATATTTCATGCTAAATAGCTGGAAAAATCTTAAACTGGATTTTTATCTGAATTGAAATACCAATGTATCTGTTGTTTGATGAGGTCATTTAGATAGCGTATCACGCATTTAAATATGCCAATAAATTGACATAGTACAGTGACGCATAACAGATGTCTGACCGAAATCTTCAATCGATTCAACTTGTATGGGAGTAAATAAAAAGTGTTTGACAATGCAACTGCTTTAGCAATTTTTAGTGCTATATTACTTGCAGGTCTGCTTAAAGGAATAATTGGAGTTGGTTTTCAGACAGTTGGTATTGCATTTTTAACAATCATAACAAACTTGCCTAACGCTATTTCTCTGTTGTTGATTCCATCCCTGGTAACCAACTTATGGCAAGCTGGTGCTGGAGGAGAATTATTTACAATTCTAATCCGTCTCTGGCCCCTGATAATTACAGCCTGTATGATGGTGTGGTTTGGTTCAATAGCACTGACAAGTGTTTCCCTCTCATATCTTTCTGCCCTTCTGGGGGTTCTCCTGATTGTTTATTCCGCATTTAATCTGTTCGGTCTCAGATTCGAAGTTAAAACGAAAAATGAGTGGTGGCTTGCGCCGTTTATTGGATTAATTAACGGATTACTTACAGGAATGACAGGCATTTTTGTTGTACCATGTGTGTTTTATTTTCAGGCAATTGGATTTCGCAAAGATACATTGATACAGTCAATGGGGGTTTTATTCACGGCATTAACCCTGATGCTGATTGTTTCACTTAAAACGAAAAATATTCTAACCTTGGAATTGTCTGGCTGGTCAGCATTTGCAATTTTTCCTGCAATTATAGGAGTATTTGTTGGTCAGTTAATAAGAAAAAGGATTTCTGAAGAAGTTTTCAAAAAAATTTTTTTCTTGTGCCTGATTTTTCTCGGCAGTTTCATAACTTTTAATGCATTATAAAATTCCTTGATAAAGCTGTTTCTAAATTATTTGCAAATAATTTTTCTTTTAACATGCTCACCGTCGTCTGTTTATGTAAGATAATATTCATGACCGCAAATTGATTCACATGAATGTATTATTTGAACATTTGGAAAAAGTGTGAGGAACTCAAACTTTTGAATAAACTAATAATTCAAAGGACTTAGTCTGGAAGATTAGAGTGAATTATTAAAAAATATTTCCGAATTCCACCAAAATTTAATTTATGCCGCAAATTTCAATTGAAACAATTATCAAACAGGCAAAGGCAGCTCAAACTGAGTTTGAAACAGCTGGACAAGAAGTTGTTGATGAGTTGATAACAGGTCTTGCATGGGCATTACTAGAGCCGGAAACTAACCGTTCTTTATCAAATCAGGCTGTCCATGACACAGGACTGGGAAATGCTGATGATAAATTCACCAAAAATTACCGTAAGACCTTGGGCCTTCTCAGGGACTTGAAAAATGTTACCTCGGTTGGTGTGATCAAAGAAATTCCGGAAAAGGGGTTAGTTGAAATTGCTCGTCCGGTAGGAGTTGTGGGGGCAGTAACTCCTTCCACAAATCCAATTGCAACTCCGCTAAATAATACTATCAACGCAATTAAGGGACGAAACTCAATCATATTAGCACCGTCACCAAAAGGAGATGCTGTCTGTGAACTGATAGTTGAAATTCTGCAAAAGGTTCTAGTCCGACTTGGCCATCCAAAGCACCTCATTCAGAAAATTCCATCTCCTGCCAGCAAGGAGGCAACCAATAAACTGATGCAGTCTGTTGACCTGGTTGTGGTTACAGGATCAGAAAAAAATGTAAGTTCAGCTTACAGAAGTGGGACTCCGGCAATTGGTGTTGGTGTAGGTAACGTAGCGGTAATTATAGATGAAACTGCTGACCTGAAATCAGCCGCAAGAAAGGTAGTGACTTCAAAGACATTTGACAACGCAACCAGCTGTTCATCTGAAAACAGCCTGGTGATTGTGGATGATGTTTATGAAAATGCCATTGAAGCGCTGCAGGAAGAGGGTGGGGTTCTGCTTGATCATGAGGAAACACAAGAGTTGAAGGATAATTTATGGATTCAGGGAAAATTGAATCCGCATCTGATTGCGAAATCTGCCTCTGAGATCGCGACAGTTGTTGGTTTTCAGCGTCCGGAAATGAAGCAGGCTAAAATGCTGATGGTGGAAGAAACCGGCACAGGAAGCGAACATCCATTCTCTGGAGAAAAACTCAGTCCGGTTCTGACTCTATATCGAGCAGAAAATTTTGAAAATGCTTGCCAAAAAATCATAGAATTATACGAATTCCAGGGAAAAGGACATTCTGTTGGACTGCATTCAAAAGATGAAACACGTCCCCTGGAAATGGGACTGAACCTTCCTGCATGTCGTGTAATTGTAAATCAGCCACACTGCCTGGCCACTGGTGGAAGTTTTGGCAACGGTATGCCCTTTTCTCTTTCAATGGGTTGCGGTACGTGGGGCAGAAACAGCATCAGTGACAATCTGAATTATCGACATTTTCTTAATATCGTCCGTGTAGTTCATCCTGTTACTCCAGTAGAACCCAGCGAAGAAGAAATATTTGGTGACTTCTGGGAAAAATATGGTCGATAAGAAAGTTTCCTAAACTTCACAAATAAACTAAATCAATAACATAAATTGTGAATCCCTCAGGACATACAATCCAAAGTTTGATAGATCTCCGCGCGGATACTATACCGGGACAGAAGTATGTGGTTTATCCTGAAACCGGAAGCTCTTGCACCTGGAAAGAATTTCAACAACGTGTTCAATCAGTAGCATGCTATTTGTCGGGTAAAGGACTTTCCCGGGAAGTGCCTGTAGCGGGCTTGCTTGGCAATGGGCAAACAGCATTGGAATTACTTCTGGGCGGAATGTACGGAGGGTTTCAAGTTTTACTGGCAAATCCCTTATCCGGAAGAGACATATTAGCTTATGTAATAGAACATTCTGAAACTAAAATCCTATTCGTAGCGCATCAATATCAAGATTTAGCAGAACAGGCACTTTCTCAACTTTCAAACAAACCCGAAATCATACTGAATCATCCGGACAACCTGCCGGTTTGGAATGACACCGTTCCGGTCAAGAAACTGCTTAATTATATACCCAACCCGAAAGAAAAGGCCCTGCTTATTTACACATCGGGAACTACAGGACGTCCTAAGGGAGTCATACACACACATGAAAGTCTGCTTTATGGAGGCTGGAACACTGAGGTGGCTCATGAACTGACACCTGATGACAACAGCTTATGTGTATTGCCGCTCTGCCACATCAACGCGCAGGTAGTTTCTGTGATGGGTACACTGGTCAACGGTTCAGGATTAGTTATGCCTCAACGTTTTCAGGCGTCAAAATTCTGGTCCTGGGTGGTTGACCAGAAATGTACTTGGTTCAGCGTAGTTCCGACAATTCTCTCTTATTTGATGAATATTGAAGAAGTAGATAAAATAAAATCAAAACTGGGAAGGGTTAGGTTTGGACGCTCAGCATCTGCTGCATTACCTCCTGCTCTGCACAAAGCATTTGAAGAACGTTTCGGAATAAAAATTGTTGAAACGATGGGTATTACTGAAACTGCTTCTCCGTTACTTTCAAACCCAATTGACCCGAAGCTGCACAAACTTGGTTCACCTGGAATAGCATATGGCAACGAAGTCAGAATTGCTGACGCCGACGGGACTGTAGCAGCTTTGGAAACTGAAAGTGAGGTACAGGTAAGAGGATTAAATTTAATGCAAGGCTATCTTAAAAATCCTGAAGCAACGCGTGAAGCATTCACCACTGATGGATGGTATAGAACCGGCGACCTTGGAAAGATGGATTCTGACGGCTACGTATTTGTCACCGGACGTCTGAAAGAACTGATTATCAAAGGGGGGGAGAATATATCACCTCGAGAAATTGACGATGTGTTATACCGGCACAAAAGGGTAATGGAAGCAGCGGCGTTCCCACTCCCGGATGATCATTACGGGCAAACCGTTGCAGCAGCCATAGCTCCGCGTCCTGGGGAAAATGTTCCTGAATCTGAACTGAGAAAACTATGTTTGGATGCCGTAGGAGAATATAGATCTCCAACTCACTACTTTTTCCTGAATGAACTACCAAAAGGTCCCTCAGGTAAAATTCAGCGCCTGAAACTTACGGATCAATACTCCGATTTAAATTATAAGGTGGAATAGTCTTCTATTGAATTAAAAACTTCAGCTGGTTTTATGATTATATACTGAAACAGTTTTATCTCTGAAATAATTGAGTTAAAACCAGGATAAGTATTTGAAATAAATGCTATTTTCTTAACTTTTTAAAGAGATAAAAAGATATTTAATTCTCTGGGCAGGAAACAATTTTCTTATGTGGTCGCATATTGGTGTTCTTTAAAATCTTCCTTGCGGATTCCATGCTTTGTAAGAAGTTTGTGAAGTTGTCTCGTTGTGATGCCTGCAGTTTCGGAAGCACGGTTAATACGTCCTTTGTGTTCTGTTAATAATTCCTTTAGATAATTTCGTTCCAGATGTTCCACTCCCTGACGACGGACTTCCGCCAGAGGCTGAGTTAAATCCATCGCAACTTTTGAAGAATTGTTTATTCCAGAAAAAAGTTCCTGCGGAAAGCTCTCCGCCCTGAGAACAGATGTAGTTTCCAGAATATAGGCACGCTCAATTACATTTTCCAATTCACGGATATTGCCAGGCCATGCATATTCCTGAAGCGCCTTTACCACAATAGGTTCAACATCCTGGATATCTTTAAAATAATGCTTGTTAAACCAGTCAAGCAGATAGTAAATCCAGTCTGGAATGTCTTCAGAACGCTGCTGAAGAGAAGGAATTTCAAGAGGGAATACACTGAGTCGGTAATAAAGATCTTTGCGGAACAGACCCTGGTCACACATTTGCTGCAAATCCGAGTTGGATGCTGCAATCACCCGTACATCTGCTTCAATAGGAGATTCTCCACCCACACGCTGGAAAATACGATCCTGAAGAACCTGCAGCAGCTTAATCTGCATGGTTGAAGATATCGTATTTATTTCATCAAGAAATATTGTTCCTTTTTGAGCGTTATCAAATCTGCCCAGTTTACGCTTAACTGCACCAGTGAATGCTCCTTTTTCGTAACCAAACAATTCACTTTCTACCAGGGTGTCCGGCAGTGCCCCGCAATGCACATGAATAAACGCCTCATTTTTCCTGCTGCTGTGCTGATGGATGAGCTTGGCTAAGGTTCCCTTACCTACACCGGTATCACCTAAAAGCAGAACTGTTGTTTTCGTGGGAGCAACAGATTTTACTTTTTCAAAAGTCTGACGCATTTGCGGACTTCTGGTATTGACTACCTTCAATGCGTCAGGATTCCAAAAGTCATCATGTGCCGGACTGTCTTCTGTCAGTGGACGTCTATTTTGGATTGACACTTTCTCACCGGCTTCTAACTGTGATTTAAATTATTAACCTGATGGCTCAGTTAATAACTTCGGAGAGCACGTTATTTTCAGCAACTACCCAGCCTATCCCAAGTGATTCCATCTTTTTTAGTGACGGGTGTCCTGTCTCCACATCCCAATCGCATAAGCGGTAGTAATCTTCCAAAGCAGCTTCCCATTCTTCCTCATTTAAAACATAACCATCAGACCTGCCGCCTTTAAGAGGCCGTTTAAACATCTTTTTCGGAAGAGTGTCTGATTCTCTGCCTACGCCTTCTCTTGAATTAAAAGCCCTTAACATGTTGAGGCGGCGCTCACCAACTTCCAGAATCTCTTTCATATCTACATTCCAGCCCATTACAGCATTAATTGTTTGGACCAATTGTTCAGGCGTATACAGCTGAAAGGAGGCTCCAAAAATAAATGCGCAGACTGAGATACTGTCCACCGCACTGGACAAATGCTGAGTGATCATTGCAAAGCGCATCATTTCCTTGTTAAGTGCCAATTTCTCCTGTGGATTAGTCAGTCCGATTTCCTTCATGCGTTCCGGATAAGCTTTGTAACCAGGATCATGTTCACTGGACTCATGATCAGCCCCAAACGGATTTGCCGCATAAATAACACTCAAGCTGCGTTTTACCTGGGGCATATGTGCAGGAGCTTCCTGACCCTTACTTGTAATTAAGTATTCTTCAGTTCCGCGACCAATGATTTCTGCAGCTTTCTTCGAGCCTTCCGCTAGAATCTCTCCGAAACCTTCGCGCTTGGCTATCATTTCGGTAATTTTTACCATTGCTTCAGCATTTCCATATTTCAGTTCGATACCGCCAGTATCTTCCATGGTTAATTTACCTTCTTCCCAGCACTCCATGGCCCATGCTATTGTGGCCCCGCAGGAAATGGTATCCATTCCATACATGTTGCACAGTGCATTCGCATGAATAATCGCATCCATGTCACTGATTCCGCAATAACTTCCAAAAGTGGCAAGGGTTTCATATTCCGGACCACCGTATTTCGCTTCTGTTTTAAATGGACCTTCATCAATTTGTGCAACACGTTTACATTTGATTGAACAACTGAAACAGGTATCTCTGCCAAAACGATTCTGGTCATCTTTTTCATGACCTCTTAGATGCTCATTGTAAAGTTTGTGGCCATCAATTTCTTCATGTTTATCAAAGTTGCCGCTGTTGAAATTATAAGTTGGCAAACCTCCGGCTCTATGTTGGGGAGTAGTTACACCTGGAGTTCCATATTTGCCAAAACCGTCCATGCCCGTTGGCTCCAAGTTAACCCTGGCCAATTTCTGAATCTCCTTAAATTTTTCCGGATTAGCAATAGCAGGTTTCATTTTCCCTCTAACTACAACTGCTTTGAGGTTTTTTGAACCCATCACTGCTCCCATTCCGGTACGCCCATTTGCACGGTTACTCATGCTGATCAGTGCAGAAAATCGAACAAGGTTCTCACCTGCAGGTCCGATCTGAAGGACCTCAATTCTCTTATCATCCAGTTCTTCTTTAAGTTTATCCTCGGCGTCTCCTGTTGTAAGCCCCCACAAATGACTGGCGTCGCGAAGTTCCGCCTCTCCATGATGTAACCAAAGATATACGGGTTTTGGAGATCTGCCTTTGATAATTACTGCATCAAATCCAGAAAATTTCATTTCAGCAGGAAAGTAACCGCCGCCTTGTGCGTCTCCGATACAACCTGTAAGTGGTGATTTTGCTACGGAAGTTAAACGACTTTGTCCGGATATTGGTGTTCCTGTTAAAATTCCTGTGCATAAAGCAAGGACATTATCCGGACTGAAGGGATCAACTCCTACTGGGGTTTCTTTAAGAACATAATGCATTCCCATCGCACTACCTCCCATATAAGTGCGGTAAAACTGTTCATCTGGTTCTTCAATTTCCAGCTCACCTTTTGATAAGTTTACATGTAATATTTTTCCTGTGTAACCGTAAGACATAATTCTATCCTGATTGATTTTGTAAATTAGTTGCTAACCTCCACTGATAACAGTGAAAACAAGTACCTCATCACCGTCACTGAGAACGTGGTCAAGTCCTTTCTCTTCATCTCCATTGACAGCTACAACAACCTTTCGTTTGATTTGAAGTTTGTCCAACATATCGGCAATAGTAGAATCATTATTCAGTGTCATCGTTGCTTTCCCTTTGTCTGAATCCGGTAGAAAATCCACCAAAGGCCCCATTAATTCCAGATTAATTTTCAATTTATAATCTCAATTCAAAGAAAACTGTTTCGTTAAGCGCTTAAGTGGTCAGTTGTTAATTCCTCCCATGCAAAGATACTTGATTTCGAGATAGTCTTCGATACCATATTTGGAACCTTCACGTCCCGTTCCGGACTCTTTAACTCCTCCAAATGGGGCCACTTCAGTTGAAATAATTCCTTCATTTACTCCAACAATTCCGTATTCCAGGCCTTCAGAGACTCTCCAAATCCGGCCAATATCTCGACTGTAAAAATATGCTGCTAAACCAAATTCAGTGTCATTTGCCAAGTCAATTGCTTCTTCTTCTGTTTCGAATTTGAATATAGGCGCCATTGGTCCAAATGTTTCTTCTTTTGCAACCAGCATATCTTTTGTTACTCCTGAAAGTACTGTGGGCTCATAAAATGTTCCGCCCAGTTGGTGCTTCTTACCGCCAGCAAGAAGTTTTGCTCCTTTTGAAAGGGCATCTTTTACATGACTTTCAACTTTTTCAACAGCAGCCTCATTAATCAATGGCCCCTGCTGGGCTCCATCTTCAAAACCATCGGCAACTTTTATATTTTTAGCTGCATCAGCCAGCATTCCACAAAATTTATCATATACATTGCTTTGTACCAGAATCCGGTTGGCACATACACAGGTTTGCCCGGCATTCCGAAACTTGCTGGCCAGTGCACCTGGAATTGCGGCTTCCAAGTCAGCATCGTCAAAAACAATAAACGGTGCATTACCTCCAAGTTCAAGTGCAAGTTTTTTGACGGTGCCTGAGCATTGTTTCATGAGTAGCTTACCAACTCCGGTTGAACCTGTGAAACTTAGTTTTCTTACTATTGGATTGCTTGTAAATTCACCACCAATTTCAACAGCATCTCCGGTAATTGTGCTTATTATTCCGGGAGGAACACCAGCACGTTCTGCCAGTTCACAAAGGGCAAATGCTGAAAAAGGTGTATCCGGAGCTGGTTTGATGACCATTGGACAACCTGCAGCCAATGCAGGAGCTGCTTTCCTGGTGATCATTGCTGCAGGAAAATTCCATGGTGTAATTGCAACAGTAACTCCTATGGGCTGCATGATTACGACAATACGTTTATCTGGTGCATGTGAGGGTATGGTATCTCCATATATTCGTTTCCCTTCTTCTCCAAACCACTCAAGAAAGCTTGCCGCATAAGCTATTTCTCCACGAGATTCCGTAAGTGGTTTTCCCTGCTCTGCAGTCATAATACGCGCAAGGTCTTCCTGGTTTTCCATCATCAGCTCATACCAGCGGCGTAATATCACAGCACGTTCTTTTGCAGTTTTAGAACTCCAATCTGGCCATGCAGTATTTGCTGCTTCTATCGCTCTTTTCGCCTCATCAGCTCCGCAATTTGGTACTGTACCTAATACTTCTCCGTTTGCCGGATTGGTTATTTCGTTGGTTTCTCCACTGTCTGCATCAGACCATTTGCCATTTATGTAGACCTGTTGCCGGAATAATGAAGCATCCTTCATTCCTATTGATTTGACTGTTTCACTTGTACTTACTGACATTAGCTCCCCCTTTTACGGCAATTGTATATACTCTAAAAATTTTTAATGCATCTTAATGTATGGTTTAATATTTCCACATGCATTGTCCTTTCTAAAACGTGTGAAATGCAAGATAATTTACAGGCCAAGAAATTTTATCACAGTTTATATTCCTTAATTTTATACTATTTTCCGCAAATCTGATAAATTATTTCAAAAGTGTAAAAAGAATTACTAAATCAAAAATTTCAAAAAATTTATTAGCTGCAGCTAAAGTCTATTTATCGTTATCAAAACTGATCTTTCACGGACCTGTTGACAATTCTAAAGTGGAGTTTAAAGATATGCACCTGAAAATTAAACAAACTGTAAAACTCTCTCTTAAAAATTATTAATGTTTTTGCATTCCGCTGTTATGTGTGAGTCAGCATAAATATTTTTTTAATAAGTAACTGACAATTCTTGTATAATCTCTTTTTAGAGATAAAATAAAACTACTGAAAAGTTGTTTCCTACCCTGTCAGCACTTGATAAATTCAACTTCTGAAAAAAGTATTTTGTTTCCTGAAGATTCTCAGGAAAATTTCAATCTCCACTGTCCGTCATGTGGTGGAGAAGAATTCAAAGTTATTCCATTGTCAGGTAAAGATGGTGAGTATTTTGTTAGAATAATTTGTCACAATTGTGGAGAGCATTTATTTTTTCAAACTCCATATTCCTTAAGCAGTAAGATAGAACTTGATAAAGTTGATGATACAAACAAATTAAAATATATCAGCTACTTACAAAAAGAATGGAATGAATGGTTTGCCTGGAAACAGAGGCACCTTAAATCGCATTCATCAGGTAAAACTTTATTTTCGAAGTATGCACAATTTTGCTTAGTCTTCCTGCTGTGCGGAATAGTTTTATTTTTCATTTTAGACCGCTGGCATCTGCTTGACCCGTTTTTAGAATTTCCTGAAGCAAGGCAAAAGCATATTATAGATTTAGCCGAACTGCTATTGGAAGTCCCATGTTTTCCTTCAATCATGAAGAGCAAAATCATCACTGTACCAATTAGATATACCAGGGAGCGTCCGTTCCATAAGAATTTTATCCAATATGGAGAAGCAGGAATTTACTGGGGAGAAGAACAGATCAAAATACATCGCTCAAACTTCTGGTTCTTTGGTTTGCCCAAAAAAAACCAATTACTTAATACTCTGGTTCACGAATTGAGGCATAGAAGCAGCCCTGGGCTAGGACATAACAGTGAATTTTATGAACTGGTTAAAAAAGATGTGGCATGTGTGGATAATTACCTGAATGAATTGGAATGATAAAATAAAAGAAGCTTTTAACTATAGCTCGGTTAGAATTAATTTGGCCTCTTAAAAAGATCTGCAGAAAGTAGATCTAAACTGAAAAATGTAAGGTAATATCTTCAAATACACTGAATCATAATAATCAGCAATTTCCTGTGAATTTGTGATTCAGATTAATTGTGAATGGAATTCGAAATTTATGCAGCCCTCAACCAGAAAACCTACAGCATGTATGAACTCAGTTTTTAGTTGACATCCCCAGAAAGTAGAGTTATTGTTTTCGTGCTTTGGTTCATTATTTCCAGTCCTACTGGTAAAACATACTTTTGCAACAATAAGGAGAAAATATGAGGAAAATCTTATTCTTGATTTCAGCTTCTGCAGCACTGATTATAAGTCAAATTGCAATGGCTGAAACAGTTAAAATAGGATTTGTCACTACACTTACAGGTGGTGCCGGTGCTATTGGAAATGATATGCGTGATGCTGTTGAGCTGGCACTCGATCACCTGGGTAGAAAAATGGCAGGTTCAGATGTGAAAATGTTCTATGAAGACGATACTTTCAAACCTGATGTTGGAAAACAAAAAACTGAGAAGTTAGTAAAAAAGGATAAAGTTCATTTTGTTACAGGTTATATCTGGAGTCATGTTCTTCTGGCTTCCCGCAATTCTGTTGTAGGTAAGGGGCCGTTTATGATTACCTCCAATGCAGGACCAGGTCCGGTTGCCGGAAAACTTTGCCATGAAGATTTTTTCTCAACGTCATGGCAAAATGACCAAACCACCATGGCCATGGGCGAGGTACTGAACCAGCTGGGGATAAATGATCTCTACATTATGGCACCAAATTATGCGGCCGGTAAAAGCATGGTGGCTGGAGTTTCACGTACATTCAAAG
>CAJXDX010000048.1 GCA_913052275.1 uncultured Pseudomonadota bacterium
AGGCCTTTTGCAAATACTGATCATCACGGCATTCAAGAGTCAGTTTGAGGTTATACTCTGATCCGGATAATTTCGGATATGATCCAAGCTGCAGTTCCGGATATGCTTCCTGGGTTTCATCGAGAGACGCGGCAATGTCTCCTTCATCCGCCTTAAGAAAAATCTGTTTCATAATAATCGGTGTTGTCCTGAAACGATCCCTGATGCCGGAAAATCGTATTTTCAGAAATTCCGGAATTCCCGGAAAAATAAAGATATTGTGAAATTGGAGCTGTGGCGGGCGACCCTCTGTATATTCAATCAGCTCCGATCCCTCAGGTATCATGGCCATTCTGCGGTGCGCATCAGTCATATTTTCACCGCGATATTTATATATAGCTTCCATGATCCGGGGCGATTCATACAGGGCTGCTCCAAACTCCCTGGCAATTGAAGCCACAGTTACATCATCAAGTGTCGGTCCAATTCCGCCGCTGGTAAATACCCAGGTGAAGCGCTTTGAAAATTCCAGTGCGGTCTGTCCAATTACTTCAGGAACATCTGGTATTGTGATAATCTGCTTTACTTCCACGCCAAGAATCCTAAGCTCCCTGCACAGGTATGGGGAGTTCTTATCAGTCACCTTTCCTGACAATATTTCATTACCAATGATGATGATTCCCGCAGTTGTCAATGGTTAACTCCAGACTGTTACTTAGTTCGCTTGATGATGTGATATCCAAACTTAGTTTCAACAACTTCACTGATGGCACCCGTTTCAAGGCCAAAAACTGCCTGATCAAACTCCGGAACCATTTGTCCGCGCTCGAACCGTCCCAGGTCACCACCCTTGGGACCAGAAGGTCCGTCTGAATGTTTACGGGCCAACTCAGCAAAATCTCTCCCGCTTTTCAGTTCTTTCAAAATTTTCTCAGCTAATTTTCTGGCGTCCCTGCGATCACGATTTGTTTCCGAACGCAGAGCACCCTTGTATGAGATGAGTATATGGCTAGCTGTAACTGCATCTACATTGACACGGTTAAAAATTAAAAATCCATAAGGTGAATCAACCGGATCACTTATTTGTCCAACTTTCAGTTTCAACGCAGGCTGCAAAAAATCACTCAAATTATTTTTTGCTGACAACAGGGGCAGTTTTGGCTGCTGAGGTAAATCAGAAAAACGCTCAATCAAATCAGAAAAACTGACTCCTTTTCTTCGAGCAAGATCTGCAAGTCTCGCCGCAGCTTCTTTTGCTCCAGACTTATCATAGTAAATATTCTGCTTAGATGACCGTGCACCTTTATAAGCTACCACCAGCAGTTGCACGCTGACTTCTTCCGCCTCTGCCTGTGCTGAAGCCGGAACTTTTGCGGTATCTATTGCGGATGTTGGTTCTGGAATGATTTTCCTGTTTTTCTCGGCAAGTTTCCTGTTTTGTTCGGCAATTATTTTTTCTATTGATTCAGAATCAAAAGACTTGGCGGATTCTCCTTTCCTGATGATTGTCACTGTGTTAATGAGGTCTCCTTTCACAATGGCGTTAACCACCTTCATGCCTTCAACAACTTCTCCAAAAACAGAATGCTTGTTGTCAAGGTGCGGGGTTGGAACATGTGTGATAAAGAACTGGCTGCCGTTTGTGTCTGCTCCTGCATTGGCCATGGAAAGAATTCCGGCCTTGCTGTGCTTGAGCTCCGGATGAAACTCATCCTGAAATGTATAGCCCGGACCACCAGTACCTGTTCCCAGAGGATCTCCGCCTTGTATCATGAAATCCTTGATTACCCTGTGAAAACTCAAGCCATCGTAATAACGTGTTTTTCTGGCTTTGCCGGTAACCGGATCTTTCCACTCTTTTGAACCCTCAGCAAGACCGACGAAATTTGATACGGTCAGCGGCGCACGTTTGTAGAAAAGTCGTAAAACAATCTCCCCTTTTGAGGTTTGCATTTTTGCGTATAGACCATCAGCAAGGTTTCCCGCAGAAGCTGTTACTGAAATAAATAAAACAGTAATCAATAAAAGCGTGGTTTTCCTGATTGCTGTGGGAATTAGCAGCATAGATATAAGTAAAAAAGACATGCGGTATCCTGCAATAAGATGGCAAAATGTTCTTGAAAACATAAAATAGAAATGTGAAAAGGGGGAAAAGAATCGACTCAGACTAGCTTGTTTACTCTGTTTGTCTCAAGTCATTTGTGTGACAAGGTAAGGTCATTAAAATTGACTATGATAATTACCTGCTGATTGAAAAATCAAGCAGTATTATTAAGCAAAAAATCAACTGCACTCCATAGATCATCTGACCAGTAATCAGGATCGACGGACATCTTACCGTCCTGTCCTGCACAGCCGGTGCGAACACCAATGGAGCATGTCCCCCAATCGGCTGCGGCGGCAAAATCAGTGGTGGTGTCACCGATAAACACAGCTTCCTCCGGAACAAAACCATGTTCAGACGAAGCCTGTTCTAACATCCGTATTCCTGGTTTCCGGCATAAACATGTTACCGGATTTGTCTGCCTCCTGCCGTTTTTCCAGTCAGGATGATGCGGACAAAAATATTGTCCGTCTATGTGTGCTCCGGACTTCTGGAGTTCAAGGTGCATTTTATCAGTTATTTGTTCAAATACTTCCTCATTCAGATCTCCCCTGGCAATAGCAGCCTGGTTTGTGATCACAAAGCATTTCCAGTCCTGATCATTTATTCTGGCCACTGCATCAGCGCTTCCTGGAATCATCACAAACTGTTCTGGACTCAGTATGGGACCCGGTTCCTGGTTGATTACACCATCACGGTCGAGCAGTATAACACGTAATCTACTGAAGGATATTTCAGTCATTGGACCTGTCAGTTTAGAAGCGATAAACGACGATTGCGCTCTTTGAGAGATGCTTCTGCCAGTTCCCGTACCGCCTGGAAAAACTGTCCCCAGTCTTTACCCTGTTGATTAAACAGCCTTTCGAATTTGTCAACCTTGCTGTGGTAGCGCTTTACACCTAGCAAATGAGTATTATTCAAATCCTGTTTAAACCAATTATCATATGACAGTACTCGAAATTCGTTTTTGTGTGTCAAATAATTCTCACGCAAATCATCAAACAGCTGCTGCTTTTTTCGCAGCTTCTCTGCATTTGCAAGTTCGGAAGAAAACAATTTCTCCATTTCCTCAAATGTTGAATTAATCAGGTGCCTAAATAATTGACGATCTTTGCTTGCCTTCAAATACCATTGATATAACTCTGCTCTGTCTTTATCAAGGATAGCCTTTTCGTCAGCATAGCCCAGAAATTGCCTCAATCCTTCCTGTTCAACAAAAACCGCGAATGATTCATTAAATGATGTGTCGTTGCTGACATAAACCACCTGATGCGCCATTTCATGGATCAGCACCGTAATCAATTCCGCATCATTTCGGCGCAGAAATGTACTGAGCACCGGATCTGAGAAATAATCCGGCATCCATGATTTGTTCAGCCAGCCCAGAGTAGAGTAGGCGGTAATTTGACTCACGGAAACATCCAGTTCCTGGCGGCGCAAATCCTCAGCGTATGTTCTTGCTTGTTCTTCATCGAAATATCCGCGGTATTCCTGGCATCCTATGAACCAGTAACACCATTTACGTGCATTTAATTCAAGTTCCGGTGCTGCCGTTACCACCATTGTCACGTAGGGACGGTCCAGCTCGACGTAGCCAGAGTAACCTTCATTTTCAGGAATAGCCAATTGCTGTATGGCGAATTTTCTTACACTCTTTACAAGCTTCAATTTCCGTTTTAATTCTGCTGGGGTATGGGGCGAATCAAGCAGTTCCTGTATATCCTGTTTACGGTTGAGCAGTTCCAGATGCCCTGATGCTGCTTGCCAGTAATAGCCTAAGTCTGAGCAGCCACTGCAGAACGTTAATACTCCAAGGGCGAAAAATAAAACGGTCCGGTAACTCACAAAACTTTTTGGGGGTGTCAATTAAGGAATTGCAAAAAATTTTCAGCAGGCTCTATGATCCCGGCGTGTTTGGCGAGTACATTATCATTTGCGTCAAGAATTACATACAGCGGCAGGGCCACAGTTTGAAATCTGCTTATTTGCATTTGCTGATTTTCTGCAGCCTTCTCTCCTCCATCAGTAAAAAGCTGAACAAGCACAAATTTATTCCTAAACAGTTCAATTACGTCCGGGTGAGAGAAAATATTTTTTTCCATCCATCGACAGTTAACACAGGTGTATCCGGTGAAATCAATAAAGACATGCTTGTTTTCAGCTTTTGCCTGCCCCAGGGCACCAGACAAATCCTTATGCCAGGGCAGTGAATGAGCCTTGATTTCTGCGGCTGTGTCAGTACTTTCTGAAAATGCCAGCCTGTTCTGTTCTAAAATCTGCAGATCCGGAGGCAAAAAAGTATCTACCCAGGGATTTAACTGGACACCAGCCAACCCACGTACCAGGTAAATACCCAGCGCAGCAAAAACAAAAGCTGAGGCAAATCCAGCGCTACCTGTTTTGATAATCCGAACATGATGTATTTTCAGCATACCCAGCAAATATAATGTTCCAATCAGGCAAATTATTACCCATGCGGCAAGTACAAATTCCCTGTTAATCAGACCCCACTGCCAAACCAGGTCAGCATTACTGAAAAATTTGAAGGCTGCTGCCAGTTCAAGCAATCCCAGGATTATTTTTAGATGCTCCATCCAGCTTCCTGACTTTGAGTGCATCTTCTGAATAAGGCGCGGAAAAAGACCAAGCAGGAAAAACGGAAATGCAAAAACAGTAGAAAATACGAGCATTCCCACTACAGGCCAGAACCACATTCCCTGTGATGCAGCAATCAGCATGGTGCCCACAAACTGCACTGTACAGGTGAAGGAAGTAAGAGTGAACACGAGGCCCATGGCAAGCACTCCAACGGTTCCTCTCAATTGCCGTGACCAGCGGTCAACAATGTTTGTTAAGCCTCCCGGAGCATTTAACTGAAGAAAACCCATCAGGCTGAAGGCAAAAAGAGTAAACATCAGGCCTATTGCCAGATTTATCCAGCCATTAGTGGCAAATTGAACCGCACCAGCAGCCCCCAGGATTACTGAAAGCAGCATGCCAGTCACAGTATATGTGCCCACTATTCCCACACCAAACAATACAGCAAGGCGCAATGTCTCTCTTGTTCCGGCATGACTTTGTTTAGTAAAAAAAGCAACCGTTACCGGTATCATTGGAAACACACACGGCGTGAGCAATGCTAATAAACCAGCAATTATCGCCAGTCCCACAAATCCAATAAAACCGCCGCTGAGTGCCTGATCAATTTCCGAAAGGTTTTCCGGAGGAGTATCAACTGCAAACTGTGGCAATTTATATTTCCCACGTACATTGCCCTTTCCGATAGAAATATCTGCAGATAACTCGTCCGTTTTTGGGGGAAGGCAAATACGGTCGCTGCAGGCCTGATAACGTAATTTAACAGCACTGTTCAGTACTGTACCGCCCGTTATATCCTCAGGAATCTGGATGTTTTGGAATAATGTGGCTGTCTTTTCATGAAAGCTCAGTACCATTTCCAGAACCGGATCTTTGGCTGTGATCGGGTTGCTTTCGTATACAGGACCGACCATTATCAGTGAACCGCTTTCAAGAGTTAATGAAGTCGGTATTGGAGCAAATTCTCCCTTATCCGGAATCACTGAATAAACATGCCACCCAGAATGGACATCCAGGTCCACAATAATACGAGCATGTTCTCCCGGGCGAGGCTCATTCGGTTCAAACCGGTAATTGAAAGTGACGACATTTTCAGGAATTACAATTTCATCATCAAACTGCGAGCTTGCATAGCCAGGAAGCAGAATAATGATTAGTACAGCCAGACAAAGGATTTGTCCCAGCTGGTATAAGTAACTATAAAATTTCTGATCTGATAAATAGCGGGAAGGCATGATTTGGAAATAAATTATTTGGCAATGAACAGTTCGGATGGGTTCACCAAAAAGACATTCAACAGTGTATACTAGTTGAATTTGCAGATGGCGTATTGCAGAATCGAAGTCCTTTCAGCTGTCATTTCCTACACGAACCGGTTCCATTCGCATCGCCGGGCTTCCGTTCCGTACCCATAAACGAACCTGTTCGACCGTCACACCGTTTGGCTTTGAGAGACTGGACAATTCTTCCGCATATACAATATCTTCAGACCTGAACTCAAAAACTTCGCTACGAGATTCGAGGGGACTGGTAAGCAGCAGAATCATGTTAGGGTTATAATGAGGACGCAATGCCCCGCAAAATGGAGTTGATTCCTTCTCCAAAGAGTCAGAGCGTGTGCTGCGCTTCTGTATTTCAAAAAATTTTCCTTCATCAAGCAGTTTTACGAAGCCCATTGTATCCTAGAAGATTGTTTTATAAATTTTCCGGACGAAGATTGCGCAGCACTTTTCCAGCCTGCCACATTTCCTGGCTGCTGACTTCCTTTAGTTCCTTTTCCAGCTTTTCACGGTAATCTTCACTTGAATTGGAATCTATGGCAATTTTGGCTTCAGTTCCGTTCAGCACACTCTGGTAGCATTCCTCAACAAGCGGCTTGATCACGTCACGAAATTTTGGTGCCCAATCCAGTGCCCCTCTCTGGGCAGTGGTTGAGCAATTTGCATACATCCAATCCATTCCTTTTTCTGAAACCAGAGGATAAAGACTCTGAAGCGCCTCCTCTATAGTTTCATTGTAGGCTTCTGAAGGGCTATGTCCATGTTCTCTAAGGACTTCATATTGTGCCAAAAATGCACCCTGTAGCAATCCCATTAATACACAGCGTTCTCCGGTGAGATCACTGTGAACCTCGTCCTCGAAGGTAGTTTCGAAAAGATGGCCAGAGCCGATCGCAAAAGCAGTTGAAATGCAGCGATCTCTTGCACGCCCTGTATAATCCTGCTTAATCGCGTATGAGGCATTAATTCCACGTCCTGCCTGAAAATGAGTACGAACGGTCAGACCACTGCCTTTAGGTGCAACCAGAATCACATCCACATTTTCTGGCGGTACAATCCCGGTGTCCTTGTGAAAAACTATGCCGAAACCATGTGAAAAATAAAGCGCATCGCCTTCATTCAAACTGGATTTTACCATAGGCCATGCGGCAATCTGGCCGGCATCTGAAAGCAAATACTGAAGTATAGTGCCTTGTTGAGCAGCCTCTTCTGTTTCAAAGAGAGTCTTTCCCTCAACCCATCCATCCTCAAGAGCCTTGTCCCAGCTTCTGCCTCTTCGCAACCCCAAAATAACACTGAACCCCTGGTCACGCATATTAAGACCCTGTCCCCTGCCTTGGGGTCCATAGCCAAGAATTGCTGTAACTTCATTCGCCAGATTTTCCTTACATTGTTCAATCGGATAATCTGAACGCTCAACTATGGTTTCTTTTATTCCGTTTATTTCAATTTCCTTCATTGTTTCTCCGCAAGTTTAATAACTGATTTTTTATACAAACTGTTGCAATTATTGTCTGACTCAATATGTGCGAATTAGCCTCAAAAGTCAATCCAATCAAGCTCTGCATGCGAAACTAAGCAGGTGCAGAATATTTTCAGGCAGCTTGTTTATTTTTGGAGGTGAGTTCATTTTGGGAAACCAGAGCAACCTCTGATTCTTTATCAGCATCATGCTTTGCAGCATTATCATTGGCCTGGTGCTTCAATTCTGTCAGTCTGCGCAGAATTTCTTCAGCAGTAGCAGGAAGGTTCAGCTGAGGACATACATCTTTTTGTACACAGGATAAGGCATGTTTGACTGCAGCCCAGACTGACAGGCAAAGCATTAACGGAGGTTCTCCCACAGCTTTGCTGCGTTTTATATTAATTTGATGGTGAGGATTAGTGATAGTGTCCACGTTGAATATTTCAGGAAGATCCTGAATGTTGGGGATCTTGTAGGTTGTAGGTGAAAAGGACAGAAGTTCTCCCTTATCGGAGTAGCGTAGTTCCTCATTGGTTACCCAGCCCACTCCTTGAATAAACCCTCCGATTATCTGGCCGCGGTCAATTCCGGGATTGATCGATTCACCAATATCAATCAACAAATCGGATCGCTCCAAGTTGAGCTGACCGGTAAAACGGTCTATTAGCACTTCCGATACCGATGCTCCCATAGTGTAATAAAAAAACGGTTCGCCCTTCTCAGTTTCACGATTGAAATGGATTTCCGGAGTCTGGTAAAAACCTCTCTCTCCCATACTTACTCTCTCCATGAATGCAAGCTGCACCAGTTTCCGGAAAGAGAGTTTGTTTTTCGGATTACGCCGATCAAAAACACTGTTGTCTTCAAAACAAATTTGCTTGACGGAAGGTTTGAGGCCTCTCTTTTGAGTTGCAAAGTATTTGCTGGCAACCACGCACAATTTGCTGCGAATTTTCTGACATGCATTTACGGCTGCAATTCCGTTCAAATCAGTACTCGCAGACGCTGCAGTTGGCGGTGTATTGTTATTTTTCTCAGTTGACGTAATCATCAACTTTACATCCTGATAAGAAATCGCAAATTCATCTGCGACCAGCTGCCTGATTTTCGTGTTAAGTCCCTGGCCCATTTCAGTACCGCCCGTTGAAACCTGCACAGTGCCGTCCCTGTAAACATTGACCAGTGCATTCCCCTGGTTGAGAAATGTTGTGGTAAATGAAATACCGAATTTCATCGGTGTCAATGCCAGTCCGCGCAGATGTGTATGTGACTTGCGGTTAAACTCCTCCACTTGCTTAATGCGCTTGCTGTATCGGGATGTTTCAGCAAGCTGATCAATGATTTCCGGAAGAATATGGTTCCGGACAACCTGTCCGTAAGGAGTAATGTTTCGTCCACGATGGGCATAACAATTCAGACGTCGTACCTCCAATGCGTCCTTTTGCAGGTAAATGGCAATTTCCTGAATCACATTCTCAATATTGGCCATTCCCTGTGGTCCTCCAAATCCACGGAATGCTGTGTTGGGAGGAAAGTTTGTTTTGCAGACAACTCCATTAAAAATCAGGTTAGGGATATAATAGGCATTGTCTGAATGAAATAAGGTGCGTTCCAAGACTGAAGCGGATAAATCGGCAGCTGCGCCACCGTTGGAATAGATATCAAACCTGACGCCGGTAATTTTTCCCGTAGATGTGAAGGCGGCTTTGTAATGAATTTTGTATGGATGCCTCTTTCCGGTAGAGCGCATATCATCATCTTTAGTATATGCCACCCTTGCCGGTCGCCCTGTTCTTGAAGCTACCAGCGCGGCCATCACCGCAGGAATTGCCGCCTGTGTCTCTTTACCTCCAAAGCCTCCGCCCATGCGCTTGCAGACACATACAACCTGGTGATATCCAATACCCAAAGCTTCTGCAACAACTGTCTGTATTTCCGATGGATTCTGGGTTGAAGAATGTATGTGTATATCACCATGCTCTCCAGGCCGGGCCAGAGCTGCTTGAGATTCCAGATAAAACTGCTCCTGACCGTTACAGACAAATGTTCCTTTCAATATGTGCTCTGATTCTCTCCATGCCTTTTCAAAATCCCCCTGTTTGAATGTACGTTTTTCTCCAATGTACTGTTTTGCCGCAATTGCCTCATCTATGGTGAATACAGGCTTTAATTCCTTAATATTGAGTCGTATCTTTTTTTTAGCCTCTCGAATGGCCTCATGGGACTCCCCTGCAATGATTGCAATGGGCTGTCCCACATATTGAACTATTTCCTCTGCCAGAATTGGTTCATCCTGAACAACTGGTCCGTAAAGATTCTCCCCGGGAATATCGGCATGGGTGAATACTCCTGCAATTCCATCCTGCTGAGCCAGTTCCACAGAATTAAGGCTCTTAATCTTTCCATGAGCAACAGGACTCGAAATAAAATCTACAATTAATTCATTCTTTGCTGGAGCAATGTCATCAACAAATAAAGCTTCTCCAGTTACGTGCCCCACTGCGGAGTCATGTGCCAACTGTTTGCCGACCAATTTACTGTTGTCCACCTTTAATCCAGACTGATCAAATTTGTCTGAGTACGTTCTATTTTTACCTGAAGTATAATTGTCCCTTGGCGAGGACTCCTTGCTCACAGTGCCTGCTGATGATTTATGTTTCGGTCTTGCAAGAGCTTTCATGCAGCCTCTTTTTTGTCATGGTAATCATCACAGCATTCATGAAAAAACTTTATCAAAATATTTTCTGCCAACTGTGTACGATAATTTGTGGAAGCACGGACATCTGAAATTGGAAATATTTCATCAGAGGCAATTCTGCCCGCGTGCTGGAAAACTGATTTCGTCACTGGTTTACCTTCAAGGAACCTCTCTGTTTCAGGCAAACGAAGTACAATTGGTCCAACTCCGCCGTATGCCATGCGCGCCTTTTTGATTTTACCATGTTTCAGCTTCAGCAGAATTCCTGCAGTAAAAGTGGATATATCCAGGTCCCTGCGTTTTGAGACTTTGTACAGTTTCAGGATGTCCGACCGGTCAGGAAGACTCCAGCGTATGCTCGTGATCAGTTCATCCAGCGCCATTTCAGTTTTTTTATAAGCATGATAAAACTGGTTGATATTAATCCATCTTTTGCCCTTATTTCCTGTCAACTCAATCTCAGCCTCAATTACGTGAAGGAAGGGAAGGGAATCCGCAATGGGTGACGCATTGGCAATGTTGCCTGCCAGTGTTCCAGCATTCCTGATTTGCCGGGATGCAAATAAGGAGATGATCTCAGAAAGTTCAGGCAGATGTTGCTGACAGAATTCTCCCAGTTTGGTCCATGTCACACTGGCTCCAACTTTCACTTTTCTGTTTTTTACTTCAATAAAATCCAGTTCGTTCAAATTCGTCAGACTCATTATGCATTTTGGCTCAATATAATGCTTATTAATCTGCACAGAAATATCTGTTCCTCCCGCAACAACGGTAATGTTTTTGTGTTTTTGCTTGAATTCAATCGCTTCTTTCATAGTACCGGGTACAAAAAATCTAACCCTATTTGCTGCCCCGTTCCACTTTTGTACATACTCACAAAGTACAGGTTCCGAAGCATGTCTATTAAAATCTGCAACCAAT
>CAJXDX010000049.1 GCA_913052275.1 uncultured Pseudomonadota bacterium
TCCTCCAGTCTGTCTCCGAAAATCTGCTGAAGTCGTTCTTCGCACTCATTTAATGAAGTCTGTTCATTCATACCCTGCTGAACGAATTCCTGAATCAAAGGGTTTTTAGTGATTGCATAGTCTATCTCAGGATTGCTTCCCTGGACATAAGCTCCAATATTGATCAGGTCTTCAGCTTCACGGTACGTTGCCAGAGTACGGCGCATTATCAGGTTTAAATCAAGGTGTTTTTGATCTACAACGTCAACCATAACCCGACTTGTTGATGCCAGCAGGTCAATTGCTGGATAAATGCCTTTTTCCGCGATATCACGGCTGAGATAGATATGGCCATCAACAATGGCACGAATCGCGTCGGCGATGGGGTCATTTGCATCATCCCCCTCAACAAGTACTGTGTAAAATCCTGTAATTGAGCCTGCACCCTCATGTGTGCCTGTTCTCTCCAGCAGACCTGGCAGCAAGGCAAAGACAGAAGGAGGAAAGCCTTTTGTTGTTGGTGGTTCACCCGCGGCCAGTCCTATTTCGCGCTGTGCCATGGCAAATCTGGTGAGAGAATCCATGGAGAGCAGCACATCTTTTCCTTCGCTACGAAAATATTCAGCAATTGAAGTGGCCACATAAGCCCCGCGCATTCTGAGAAGAGGAGGCTGGTCAGAAGTTGCCACAACCACAACGGAACGGCGCATACCTTCTTCACCGAGATTGTCTTCAATAAATTCCAGAACTTCCTTGCCTCTCTCTCCCACAAGAGAAATTACGTTTATGTCCGCATCGGTATATCGGGCCATCATACCCAGCAGCACTGATTTACCAACTCCCGAACCGGCCATGATGCCGATACGCTGTCCTCGACCGCAGGTCAGGCAGGAATTAATTGACCTTATTCCTACATCCAGTGGCTGCTTGATACGCTTGCGATTCATGGGGTTGATTACTTCCGGATACAATGGAATTTCTGTTGATGTCAGTAGTTCTCCCTTTCCGTCAAGAGGTCGCATTAACGGATCTAAAACCCTCCCCAGCAAACCATCTCCAACTGGTACCATTGCAGGACGCTCTTCTGGAACAACCCGGCATTTGGGGCCAATGCCATGCGCGTTATGCAAGGGCATGACTAGCATCCTGTCCTGGCGGAATCCCACAACTTCTGCGGCAACAGTGCTTCGTAACTCAGGATTGTATATCAGACACATTCCTCCAACAGCACAGCCTGGATTTGTTGCCTCAACCATGTTGCCAATCACCTGCATTACACGTCCTTCCCTGCGTACAGCAGGAAAATTCTCAATTTCTCTGATGTAAGATCCCAGGTTGGAATAAACCGGCAAATCAACTGAATGTGATTCTGTCTGCATGAAACAACTGGTCAGGTTTTAAAGGTTAAATTATTGCTTTGGTGATCTATATGAAAAAGATTAAGGGAAAGGAATCGGTTGTTGAAACTAAATGTTTTCAGCTGATCTTTTGAGTTGTCAGGTTATTCCTCTAAAGAGTCTGCGGAAGTTACCTCAGTTTCTTCAGCTTCTGTATTCTTTTCCGGATCAGCTGGTACAGCAGATTCATTATTTTGTTCTGGAGCTGTTGTTTCAACTGGTAAGGAATTTTGTTCTGAAGGCTTCGTTTCAGTAGAATCTGCCGCGGCATCAGCCCCTTCTAGTGAATTATTATTTGACTCTTCTAAATGTTTTAAGGCCTCATCCTCAAGGACAGAATCTTCCTTGTTAACAGCATCTTCTGAGTCTGATGTCAGAACAGCATCATCAGTTTTTTCTGTTTCAACAAATTTCTTCGGAGTTGTTTCCTGCTCTGTCTGCTCCTGAATCAAAGACTCATCTGAAATTTCAAGGTTTTGAGAATCAGCAGATTCTATTTTTGCAGCATTACTGTCCTGGTCAGGCGGCAGGTTAAAATCGTGGGCATCAATATCAACTTCATTTAAATGAGCTTGTCGGTTTTCGATTTGTTCATTTAAATTTTCTTCAATCAGGTTGAACTGTTCTTCAATGGAACGGCTGATAATTTCCTCATCAGATTCAACATTTATTGAACCAGGCTGCATTTCCGGGTTTTGCCTAATAACTAAATTTTGTTCTTCACTTAGATAACGCTCCAGTTCAGTCTTGCTATTCAGCAGGAATTCGTAGTCATCAGGATGCAGGTAGAGATATATTTTTCCCTGTACCTCTGTTTCATGCAGTGCGGCCTGCACAATGTTTTTAATTACATCCTGGTTTAACTTAATTTCTTCGGCAACAATATTTTTTGAAATCTGCAAAGCTAATTTCACCAGCTCTTCCTCTGCCTGAAACCGGACAACCTTCCTTAATGAATCCAGCTGCTCAAGAATTTTATTTACCTGTTGAGCCAATGGTTCAGCTTCATCGTAACGCTGCTGCATTCCCTGCAGACGTCCTGCCTCAAAACCCTCTTTGTGAGCTTCGTCTTTTATCTGCTGGACTTTGGTTTCAGTTTCAGACAACAGCTGTTTTCTCTGCTGCTCCGCGGCCTGATTTTCAGCAACAGTTTTCTGATGAATGCGATCCGTATCATTTGCCTGTTCCTCGATCTGTTTAAGCAGTTGAGCTTTATGTAATTTTGCTCCTTCTCTGATTGTTTCTGCAAACTCTTCTGCATCTGTCAAGAGACTGTTTTCCAGGAAAAACTCGGAATTTTTAAAGTCCTCAGACAGTTGAATTTTTTCGGCATCTGTTTTTACTTCTTGAAAGCCATTTGACTCTTTTGAGATAAAGTCTTCTGAAACTTCTTCCTCTTCAAAAGTGAGCGGCTTAAAAGACTCAATTTGATCGGAGATTGCCAAGTTTTCTGTTGGTGTTGAAATGCTTTCAGTGTTTTCTGATGTGGCATCAGCAACCGAGAAATCGGTCAAGGTAAAAGGTTTAAATTCATTCTCATCCAACATGAGATAGTTTTTAACTGGGAATTATTGTTTATAGTATCTGTGATTCAGAAAAAAAAGAATCAGAACACAGAAAAAAATTATTGCAGTTCAATAAAACTGAATACCAGATCAATTTTATGATCGATCGCGCAGCCATGCACGTATCAGTGCGGAGGTCTTGAGTGGATCCTGCTTGGCAATTTCGAGAATCTTTTCCCTTGGAGGAATACCGGTCTCCCTTTCTGTTGGGATTTCCAGTTCCTCACCTTCCAACTCACCTATGGTTGCAGGCATTCCCATCAGCAGATCAAGGTCTTCAGGTTTGGAGGTGAGTCTCTGAACCATCGGACGTATGACCAGCATTATCAAGGCCAGAATAGCCAGTCCGAGGGTTACATAGCGTACTACATCAAGTATAAACTTGTTCCGGACTTTTGTGGCCTCAATTTCTGCGGCTTCATCTTCTTCAATTGCAGCTTCAAATGGCATATTTCCTACAAACACAGTGTCACCACGTGCTTCATTATAGCCCATTGCGGCCTTTACCAAACCCACGATGGTTTCTTTTTCCTCTTCAGTCCAGGGGGTGTTTGTCCGGCCCATGGGATTGCCGCTTTCATCAATTATCTGCGAGCGCCGGTTGTCTAAAAGAACAGAGACACTGATGCGTACAACTTTTCCAACAGCGGACTCCATAACAATCTCCTTGCGGCTGCTTTCGTAGTTACGAGTGGAGTTTTTCTTGCTGAATTCTGATACTGTTGCCGCCTCCCGACCTGATGCTTCAGGCAGGTTAGTTGTAACTCCTGCCGGACCTACAGGAACTGAGCGTGTTCCTGTTGAAGCTTCATCAACTACCTGCTCACTGACTACACTGGTTTGATCAGGATCGACCAGTTCTTCCTTGATGGTTTGTCTATCAAAACGCAGAGTTGCTGACACATTTACCCGGACTCGATCTTTTCCTACAACCTCCTCAATCTGCCTTACTACTTTTGCCTCAAGCTCTTTCTCAAAACGACTTTTGTACATATAGTTATCGTTCATTTTCCCACCTGCAGAATTGTCTGCAAATCCGCGGCTGAGCAAGGCTCCGTTTTGGTCTGTAACTTTGACATTTCTGGGAGCAAGGCCTTCAACTGCACTGGCAACGAGGTGAACAATTGTTTCAATCTGTCTTCTGCTGGCACCTGAGCTCGTAAGATTCAGCGCGATAGCTGCGGTTGGTTCTTCCTGGTTATCTGTAAACAGAGTTTTTTGAGGAATCGCAAGAGAGACTTTTGCAGACTTAACAACATTAATAGTGGAAATCAGTCGTGCCAATTCACCTTCCTGAGCAACTCGGTATTTTACGCTTTGCTGAAATTCTGTTTCGCCCAGGCTTGGAGTAGAAAACAGGTCAAGAAACCCGACCCCACTTCCCGGCGAAACCTTTTCTTTTGCCAAAATTAATCGGGCCTGGTCAACTCTGTGTGGTTCTACCATAATGGTCCTGCCTCCGGGAGCAAGTAAATATGGGATTTGATTTTCCTGGAGCTTTTCTACTATAACGGCAGCATCACCGGGTTCCATATTAGAATACAGCGGAGCCCATGAGGGTCTGTTCGCAACAAAAATCAAACTCACCATTCCGATCAGGATTACGCCTATGGCCGCTAAAATAGTTATGCGTTTAGCAAGACTTAGAGAACCAAAAAAATCCTGAAACTGAAATCTTACATCTGCGAGAGTACCGGCTTGCTCTGCCATTGTCGTGTTAATTTGTGATTAAGTTTTTGAGGAAAATGTAGCCTGATTCAAAGTTGCCAGAGTCAGGCTTCGGAAAATTTATTTGCATTTTTGAAACAATCTCTCCTGCAAATACAATTCCAAACTTTGAGTAATGCAGTATTGAAATTTTTTTATTAGTTAAAAATGCCTCTATTAATAATGAGCCAGTTTCGTAATCTGGTCATCAGCAGATTTTTCAAGATAAGGAAGGTTTAAGAGGCGACGTGTAAGTATCTGGAAACGCCAGCAATGCATGACCCCGGCAATGCTCAAACCTGCAATCAGTCCCACCCACATGCCAACCGGCCCAAAATGGAAATGAAAACCCAACAGGTAGGCCATAGGCAAACCCATACCGCAGTAAGCCAGAACGTTTGCCAAAAACGGAACCCTGGTATCTTTTAGACCGCGCAGGGCACCTAATGCCCCGACCTGCATACCGTCAGATAACTGAAATATCGCGGCCATATATAATAACTGCACTGCCAGTGTCCGGACATTTTCCTCATAAGTGTAAAATCCCACAATATTTTCCGGAACTAAAATGAATATTGAAGCGGTTACAGCCATCACAATGATACAGAGAAAAATTCCAGCAAAACCAATATAACGAGCGTCCCTAGAGTTTCCTCTTCCTTTAGCTTGTCCCACCCTGATTGATATTGCTATTGATAACCCCAGCGGAACCATGAAGGTTACTGATGCTATGTTGATTGCTATCTGATGTCCGGACATGGCAGTAGCTCCAAACGTACCAATCATTAATGAAACCATGGCAAACATCCCAACTTCTGCTGTAAGGCTGAACCCGTTAGGTATTCCTATTCGTAAAATTTCACGCAGATAAAGCCATGCAGGTCTTTTGAAAGATACGTAATTTCTGTAGCTTTTAAATAAAGTAGATTTTAAACAATAAACCAACAGCACAGCAAACATTACCCAATGCACCAAACTGGTTGACCAGCCTGCCCCAACAGCCCCAAGTGCAGGAAATCCAAAATGTCCAAACATCAGGGTGTAGTTTCCAATGATATTAATTCCAAGTCCTAATAAAGAAATATACATATTAGGCCGAGTATAGGACAGGCCTTCATTGAATGTTCTTAATACAATATAAGCGTAAACAGCCGGCATGCCCCAGCACAAAGCTCGTAAATATTCTCCAGCAACTCTAATCACCTCAGACTCATAGCCCATTAGATTCAAAACCGGTTCAGGATAGACCAGTATGCAGATGCTGATCAAAGCCAGAGCCTGGCTGAGCCAGAGACCCTGAATTACATTGGCTGTAATTTCGGATGAATTTCCTCCACCATAAAGCTGAGAGATAATTGCACGAACAGCGAACAATATTCCCAGCATCAGCAAAAACACTGGATGATAAAGTGCCGTTGCTATTGCCAGTCCTGCCAGATCATTTGAACTGATGTGACCGGCCATCACTGTGTCAACAAACTGCATCATGACCTCCAGAAGCTGGGCTATGATTACCGGTATGCCCAGTTTTAAGGTTTGCAGTGATTCATAGCCAAATCTTTTTAAGTTTGAAAAAAGCAGAATTTCCTTCATTCAGCAGAGATTGAATCGAATTTAAGTGTATAAAAAATAGCTTAACTGTCACCCCGGTATTATGCTATCATATTCAGCTTATGGTACTTTATAGAAAAAAATATCCCACTTTTGCTGCATGGTAATTTTTCGTAAAGTTTTTCTACAAATGTTTTTATACAAAGTTACAGTAAAGCATATTTAGAATGAAACGGGAAAATGTACTAATTATTCTCAGCATGCTGGTGTTGGCATTTTTCCTGGCAAAAATGTTTGACAGCGGCAAAATGTCTTCAGGCAATCGTCGTTCACAGGAGTTGATTTACAGTGACTTCAAGGCTCTTGTTGCTTCAGGTGAAATTGCAAACGCCCAGATTGTCGGAGATTCGTTAATTGAGGGATTTACTCAAGATGGACTTGGTTTCCGTACTTATATTCCAGCAGAGGACCCCAGCGTTATCGACTACCTGCGTCTTTACCAAATTCCGATCAATTATGTACCGGAAAAGTCTATGCCGTGGTATTTGAACATTTTAATAAATTGGGGACCATTCCTGCTAATTTTTGGAATTTGGTTAGTACTCATGCGCAGAATGCAGGGAGGTGCAGGAGGAGGAGGAGGTCTGTTTTCCATTGGGCGTAGTCGCGCAAAAAAAGTAGAGCCAAGTGAAATGAAAATTACTTTTAATGATGTTGCGGGGGTTGAGGAAGCAAAGGACGATTTGGGAGAAACAGTTGAGTTTCTTAAGGATCCTGCCAAATTCAGAAAACTTGGCGGTCGAATCCCTAAAGGAATGTTAATGTCCGGATCTCCCGGAACTGGAAAAACGCTGCTGGCAAAGGCTGTTGCAGGTGAATCGGGAGTACCTTTTTTCAGCATGAGCGGCTCAGACTTCGTGGAAATGTTTGTTGGTGTTGGAGCCAGTAGAGTGCGTGACATGTTTGAACAGGGAAGGCAAAACGCTCCATGCATAATATTCATAGACGAAATAGATGCCGTAGGGGGGAGCCGAGGTACTGGAATGGGCGGAGGAAATGATGAGCGTGAACAGACTCTCAACCAATTGCTTGTGGAAATGGACGGGTTTGACGGAATGGAAGGTATTATCGTGATTGCGGCAACAAATCGACCGGACGTCCTTGATCCGGCTCTACTGCGTCCAGGACGTTTTGATCGTCATGTGACCATACCTCTGCCGGATGTAAAGGGTAGGGAGGAAATATTGAATATTCATGCAAAAAAAGTACAGATGGTGGAAGGTGTTGACATGAGTATAATTGCTCGCGGCACACCGGGATTTTCAGGTGCGGATTTGAAGAACTTGATCAATGAAGCTGCACTTGGAGGGGCGCGTAACAACAAGACAGAGTTAAACCTGGCAGATTTTGAGTGGGCACGTGATAAGGTGATGATGGGAACCGAACGCAAATCGATGGTTATGTCTGAAAAAGAAAAACGAAACACAGCATATCATGAAGCCGGGCACGCGTTGGTTTCAGCCCTTCTGCCAAAATCTGATCCAATTCATAAGGTAACAATCGTACCTCGAGGCAGAGCACTTGGTATGACTGCATATTTACCGGAAAATGATAATCATTCCTACGATTTTGAATATCTGAGCAACCGAATCACAATTGCCATGGGTGGCCGTGCTGCAGAAGAAATCATTTTTGATGAGGTTACCACAGGTGCAAGCAATGACATCCAGCAGGCAACAGACACAATCAGGAACATGATATGCCGTTGGGGAATGAGCAAATCATTTGGCCCGATTGTTTTTGGAAGTGATAACCAGCTGAATGTCCTTGGTCGTGATATAGGGAAAGACCGTGAGTACAGCGAAAAGACTGCCACGGAAATTGATGAGGAAATGAGAAAGACAATCAAATTTCACGATGAGAAAGCGAAAAAATTGCTCCGTGACAATATCGAAGTATTGCACAAGATCGTTGAGGTTTTAATGAAAGAAGAGACAATAGACGGCTCGTATATAATGAAGTTGCTGAAACAAGATCAGTCTAAGGTTGCATCTGTGGGAGGCTGATGGCACTTCCGGGATTTGGGCGTCCACCGGCATATTATTTTATCTGGATTTTACCTCGAAATTCTTTTAACAGGCTTTGCGGCCTTGTTGCGGATGCTCAACTCCCGCGGTTTTTGCTGACACTGTTAATACGTTTATTTTCATGGAAATATGGTGTCAACCTGAAAGAAGCCTCAAAACAGGTTTCAGAGTACAGAAATTTTAACGAATTTTTTACAAGAAAACTTCTTCCGGACGCACGAACTCTGGATCCGGACACAGAAGCCGTTCTCAGTCCTGTGGACGGGATATTGGGTGAATCGGGGTTCATAAATAATGGTGTCCTGATTCAGGCAAAAGGTTTGGAGTATCGTTTAGCAGACTTATTAAAAGATCCTGAGAGGACCAAATTTTACGACGGTGGAGTTTTCATTACCATTTATTTAGCTCCATACAATTACCATCGTATTCACAGCATGGTAAGTGGAGAGGTACGGGAGTTCTGCTATATCCCGGGAGACTTGTGGACAGTAAGCCCTCTTGGCGTGCATCATGTACCGGGACTTTTTGCCAGAAACGAAAGATTAACAACTTATTTTGAAACTGAAAAAGGAGAATGTGCTCTTGTAAAAATTGGAGCCACTGTGGTTGGGCGCATTCGAGTAGTTTATCATGATATAACCTCAAACCGCCCCGGTGCTGCATTTCAAAAGATCGTGCTGACATCTCCCTTTAGGGTGGAGCGTGGAGATGAGGTCGGTCTTTTTGAATTGGGTTCAACTGTGATTTGCCTTTTTCCTCCGGGACAAATTGAGTTAAACGAGTTAAAAATTGAACAGGAGATTTTATTAGGACAAGCAATTGGAAGATTTTCGAGAATTCATCAGGATGAAATTAAAACTTAATTAGATTAACCAGTTTGAAGAAATAGTAATAATGAGTAGTTTATCTGGCAAAAAAGGTGTTATTCTTGGAGTTGGCAATCAACGCAGTATTGCATGGGCAATTGCAGAATACTTCCATAAGCATGGAGCAGAACTGGCATTGACCTATCTCTCAGATCCAAAGGGACGATTTGAGTCAAATGTGAGAAAATTAGGTGAAAAAGTTAATGCCAGCTTTATTCAGGAATGTGATGTTTCTGATGACCGTGCCATTCAGTCTTTGATTGATGGTCTGAATGATCATTGGGGTGAGATGGATTTTTTAATTCATAGCTTAGCCTTTGCAGACCAAAAAGATCTTCAGGTGGCATTCTCAAGCACCAGTCGTAATGGTTTTGCAAAAGCACATGAAATAAGCGCATTTTCTCTATTACCTTTAGCAGAAGGTGCAATTCCTATGATGAAGAAGCGAGGTGGCGGAAGTATTATATCCATGAGTTTTATCGGCTCCGTGCTTGCAGTTCCACATTATCATGTAATGGGACCCGCTAAGGCTTCGTTAGAATCTTCATCACGTTATCTGGCTAAGGAAGTTGGTCCGGATAACATTAGAGTTAATGTAATTTCACCAGGACCTATTAAGACATTGTCTGCATCCGGAATCAAGGATTTTGCAGAATTGATGAACATTGGTGTCTCGCATTCGGCAATGAAAAGAACAGTGACACAGGAAGAAGTTGCTCAGACAGCAGTTTTTCTGGCAAGTGATGCTTCTTCCGGAATTACCGGTCAGGTGATCTACGTAGATTGCGGTTATTCAATTATGGCAAACTGATCGGGATAAAAAAGGAATCTGCTACACTACAAAAACCTAATACTGGCTAAGGATTATGAGTAAAGCACTTAATGATTTTCGCCTGAAACTGGGTGGAAAAGAATATGTTCCCATTTTTGTAGGAGGAATGGGAGTTGATATTTCCACTGCAGAACTGGCTTTGGAGGCCGCACGTTTAGGTGGAATTGGACACATATCTGATGCCATGGTTCCAACTGTGTCAGACAGGCGTTTTAAGACTAATTATGTTCAGGAGAAACAAAAAAAATATAAATTCAATATTGGCAATGTAGATAAATCCTTAGTGCAGTTTGACCTTGAAAGACTGGCTGAAGCCCAAAAACTTTTTGTAAGCCGCACTATGGATTCAAAAAAAGGAGACGGAGCAATTTTCATCAACTGCATGGAAAAACTTACCATGAACAGTCCACGTGATACTTTGCAAACGCGACTGCTTGCTGCTATGGATGCTGGAATTGATGGAATAACATTAAGTGCAGGACTTCATTTAAGCTCAATGGAGCTTATGAAGGACCATCCAAGGTTTCGGGACGTGATGATTGGAGTCATAGTTTCTTCATTTCGCGCCCTTCGTCCTTTTCTAAAACGCGCTGCAAAATTTGAGCGGCTGCCGGACTATATTACTGTGGAAGGACCTCTGGCAGGGGGGCATTTGGGTTTCGGCGCTGATGACTGGCATGAGTATAGTCTGAAAACAATTGTAAATGAAATTTTGAATTACTTAACTGAGAATGATTTGAATATACCTGTTATACCCGCTGGTGGTGTTTTTACAGGGACTGATAGTGTGGAATTTTTAGAATCAGGAGCTTCTGCGGTACAGGTTGCTACAAGGTTTACAGTTACAGAAGAATGTGGTTTGCCTGAGAAAACAAAACATCATTATTTAGAAGCTG
>CAJXDX010000050.1 GCA_913052275.1 uncultured Pseudomonadota bacterium
TGGTTCTGATAAAAATGATTCCGAAACGAACACCTCTTAAAGATTGGTCAAAAACCGTTAAACGGATGGAAAAACATTATTCCGAATCCATTTATTCAAAACTCTATTCGGCACTTCACTGCCTGAGTGTATTGACCAGTGAAGAACATAAATCAAAGGAAGAAAGTATTAAAACAAGTGACGCAGAACAGCGACTGAAAAAGCTGTTGTCTGTCATAAAATATCGAACAACCGAAATCAAAGCCACGCAAAGCGTACTTGGAGTTTTACTGGAAATAAGTGAACAATCAGTCCCAGGTGCAAAGGCAGATGGATTTGAGCAAAGACAATTGTTTCCCCTGGATGAATTTAAAACTGCATGGAGCTATTTTATCGCGTCCGTGCTGACCCTGATTTATTATCAGGAGAGTGTCAAATCAGCCGGCCTGCCTCAAGGATTCAATGCAGATAATTACACAAAATCAATTTTGGGATATGTTGACAAGCAGTGTTCACGAGGAATAAATCATTTTCACATCGTTAAGCTGCTTTGGTTAATTTATGATGAAAAACAGAATTCAGGTGCACTGACATTCCTGCTTTTCTGCCTGCAAAATCCCCAGGAAATTCTGCGCTTCCTGCTACATCAAGTAATGCGCCCCCAATCAGGAAATTCATCATTAGAACGACGTCTTGAGAAACTCCACCACTATGGAAAGGCCTGGATAACTGCCTATCAAAATCGTTTGGATGAAGCCGCAGATTAAGCTTACTGTTAATACCTGCTGCCGAATTTCCCCCGTTCTGAATTATTTCAATGTGTAACCTGGATCAGATTTGAGGCAGAAAGCAGTATCAACAATAATTCAATAGAGACAATCAGGGCCAAAGTTTTTACTCCACGCTTAAGGAACTGAAATAGCAGAACAAAATAACACACAAATGTCACTGATGCCAAAACCGCTATACCAAGCATCGGAGCGATATCTCCATATCCAATTTTTGATATCCACTGCCATCCGGTGGGCATATTTGATTTTTCTATGTATTCATCCAGGGAAAGAGACCAGAACCGCGGCAGGTCTTCAAGTGGTACAAGAGGGGTAATTACACCGGTCAGGTACAAGGTAAATCCAGTCAAAAGTATGAACAAGCCAATGAGATTCAAATAGAATAGAATATTTGCGTAAAGCCGCTGTTCAGGTATATTTTTGAATTCAGAGGTTCTTTCCATTTGACTGATCCTTAAGTTTAATATCCGAAAGCCTTCATTAGAGATCTTACTCCCGCCAGGAAAAGCACGCTTATTACGATGTACCTGACTGCTGCCGGTTTTACTTTTGGCAGAAGCTTTGAGCCTATTCTTGCACCCAGCATAATGCCGACCAGTGAAGGAACCGTGATCATTGGTAAAACAGCTCCTTTGTTCAGGTAAATCCATGCAGCAGTGCTGTCTGTGACGGACAAGGCAAGACCACTGGTTGCCACGGCAACCTTAACCGGTGCACCCATGATCATGTTCAATATCGGCACATTTGCCCAGCCTGCACCCAGTCCGAAAATACCAGCCAATAATCCGACAAAAACAAAACAGAATAAGCCTTTCCCGGTGTTGTGAACTGTCCAGCTTACTTCTTTTCCGGTAGTTTCTTCTTGATATATCCCGCCTATATGAAGCATTTGTGTCAAGTAGTTTCCTCCGGCAACGGACGGGTGTTCTGAATCTTTAGCAAACAGCATTATAAAAACGATACCAATTATAGTAACCCCCAGACTGCCCTGAATGTAGGCCGGATTTAGAGCGGAAAGCCACAGTCCAAAAAATGCCCCAACAACAGCAAAGGCTGATGCAACCAAAGCGGTAGGCAAAGCAAGCTTTATGCTGGCTAAATTTTTTCCAAGCAAATGCGGTGCTGCCGCCAGTGAACTCCCTAACGCAATAAAAAGTCCGGTGCCCCGAACAAAATCTATATGAAATGGGAAAAAACTGCTTGCCAAAGGCACAAATAAAACTCCCCCGCCTATGCCCGCTAAAACACCAAAAATACCAATAAAAAATGTGGTGAAAAACAATGCTGCAGGCCAACCCCACCAGGGCATTGTGAAAACTTCATCAGTCGCGGAAAATATTAATGTGGGGGTGAAGAATGAATAGATTGTTAAAATGAATTTTACTTTGATGCTTTGCTTCATTGAGGAATCTTGTTTGTTCCAGGCGAAAACCTGCTATGCCCATCCAAACATTAATTAACAGTTACTGCAGAAGTAAAAAATTTCTAACTATGTTTAAATGAGCCCCTTGCTGACAGACATAGTATTATACAAATTTTGATAAATCCAGTTTGATGACAGGATTCATTTAATAACAATTTTGAACACTTAAATCCAGGAATTTCAGCCTGTTATGAGCATATAAATTATTTTATTATCTAACTGTAATCATTGATATTATTTGCTTTTTAATCCTTTATATCTTTTTTTATTAATCTTTCTGATTTGCCGACCAGGAATGAATTTGTAATTTAGCAATAATTGGCATGTTTTTCGCAGAGTTTTAACTGAAACATAACAAATCGACATTTGAGTATTTTATTTAAAGGAAAATCATGAAATGGTTCAAATTCGAACCACAGGAAGAAGAAATATCAGAAACTGAATCTTCTTCAATGTTAGTTTACTTGAGTCCTGAAGCACTGAAACACGCAGTAATTGTCGATGATTTTGCTTCGTTCCAGGACAGTCCGGAATGTATTCCCGGCGGAAGGCTTTTTGAGGTTAGCAGGCAGTACAGTTACCGATTAAGACAAGTTGCTGATCTGGTTGAAGAGCCTTTGGATGATCAAAAAATGCAAATAAAAACTCAGCCAAAACGGAATTTCCATGAGGAAATCCGCCCAGAAAAACGTCTGGACAACCAAATTGAAGATTTGCTGACAGACAACTCCAACATTGCTGACCAATCCACAACTCAACTAGAAGAAACCGATGAATCGGTTGAAGCTGGTCAGACACAACAAAAGCTAAGACCAGAGCAGGTACCGTTCAAGGACCTGGAATCCCTTTTCGTAAAATAGACAGGCCTGTTTCTGCAGCATCTGCAGAAGCCTGTGAACACAAAATATTTCCTTCAATTCAGGGGTTGTATTTTCCCTCTGTGCAGGGTCAGCAAATGTATTTCTCTTTTAGCTTCACCCACATCATCAAATCTTAATTTTCCTGTGACTCCCTGAAAGTTCTCCATATTTATCAGCGCGTCCTTCAAATCCCGGTGACTTTGGTTGCGCTCGTCATTCAGAAGCTGCATCAATATCATCAGAGTGTCATAAGCATGGGCAGTATATGCGCTGGGGCCGATATAGTTTTGATGACGATAAAGAATTTGTTCGTGGATCCTTTTAAGCTGACCCATTTCCCGCGTTTTGCTTCCCAGGAAAAAACTGTCCGCAAATACTGGTTTTCTCACGCCGCTTACTCCTGGTGAAAACGGAAGAGCTGAATCATTCCAGCCGCTGTCACCAAGAAATTTAGTTTTTTTCATTTTATAAACAGCACTATACGGTAAAATCAGCCTTAAATTTTTCACTCCTCCTGCACCTACTGCCACGTAAACTGCATCAAAATTGTGGACAGGATCCTCTTTCTCCTTCAGCTCCTTTAAAATACTTTTGTCTGTTTTACCTATGCGTTTAATTTTACCTGTGAAAGTATCGAACTCATTTACCAGACTTTTCTGACCTTCATCCTTAAATCCTTCAACTGCTACTACTTCACACTCTTTTTGCTGTACTGCGTTCGAAAAATACCTCATTTTCTGGCGTCCTTCGCGTGTTTGAGCGTAAAGTATCAGGAAACGGCAGGCCTGCAGCTTATCGGTGGCATAATCTGCCAATTTTTGGACTTCCTGCTTCCAACTTTGATTATTTCGGAAAATATATTCACCATGCTCAGGAATACTGTCAGTTAAAGATAGGGAGATTAATGGAACACTTAACCTTTCTGCTTCTTCTGCAGCAGCCTCAGAAGTTTTCCTTGCAAGAGGCCCAATGATGGCAATTACGCGCTCTATTTCCACTAATTCACGGATGGCTTTTCTTGTTTTTTGCGGATCCAGATGAGAGTCCCGGATTACCAGTTCCCATGAATCCGCAAACTGCCCAGACAATTCATTCTCTGATGAATTGTCTGAATTTTCTGTAACTGTCTTTTCATGTGAAGTTGAATTTTCAGGGTTATCATTCAACGCATTGATTTTGTTTGCATACAGTGCCAGCCGCAAACCATTCAGAGTTTCCTGAACTAAACGGACAATTTTTACATTTGAACTGCTCATAGGGAGTATAACGCCAATTCGTCCTGGACTTACATTCAAAGCGGTTATAAAGCCGCGCTGTAATTTTTCAAGCCTTTTATATTGTTTTTCATTGCCAATTTCACGGGCCAGATTGAGTCTTTGATCCAGCAATCCCAGGGCCTCACTGTAACGCCGTTGCTTTGACAAAAGTTTAAATTCTATTTCAAATATTTGCTCATGCAGCCAGTCTGAACCAGGATAATTTTCCAACAAGATTCGTAATTCTTCCAGAGACTGAACTTCCTTTAGCAACAAGGCTATTTTTTCCAGATCTGCTTCCTCTGAAGTTTCAGAATTGCTTAAGAGTTCAAGTCGATATTGGATTGCGGTTAGAATTTCACCCTTTAACTGTGCTTCATCACTGAACATAAGCAGCAGATCACCTCGTGGTTTCGGACTCAATTCTTTAAGTGCAAGATCACGTAAAATCTGATCCTGATCCAAAGGCTTGTTCTGAGAATGAAGTGATTTGTTTAAATAGTAATATATTAAGGGAATTATCGGACTGCGAGGACGTTCTTTCAAAAACGCAATTGCCAGTTTTTCCGCAGAGGCCCATTTATTAAGATGGTAAAGCAACTGAACTTTCAATCTCACTCTATCCTCAATTTTTAACCAGTCTTCAAACTCCAGATACTTTTCCCTTGCAGCTTCCGGATCAGAAATTATCATTTCCTCAATTTCAGCCACAGGCATACTGAAACCTGTAAATTCAGAGTTTGCCCACTTTTGATCTTGGTGATTTGAATCAGCGTCAGTGTCAACAGTGGATAGTTCCATGCTTGGAACCCATGGAAAAATCCGACTTGAGAGTGAAATTGAAGATTTGTTTGGCAAATCATCCGTTTGAATTTGAGCAAGAGAAGGTTTTGGCGGTAATTCCATTGAATATAATAATTCCGGTTTTGCTGGTGCGTGTGGCCTGGCAACGGCCTGATGGAGAATTAAAGGAGCGTGCATAATGCCAGAAAACCTTCCGTAGCTATTTTGTTCAGTAAGCTCTTTTTCACTGAATATATTTATCCTCTGTTCCAACCATACTCGGTCACTGAGAAGGCTTTGGGCAACAGCTAATCCTGAAGCAGCATAGAAGTTCCAAATTCCAAGCAATAAACTCAGCAAAATGGTAAATACCCTGACTATGCCAATAAGCATTTTGTAACCTGAATTGTTAATTTTCTAAGTCAAATATTTTTCCTGGAACACGGAAGTTATCTTTACGGATCGTGAAACGTTGGCTGTCAAAATACTCCAGCAAATCAATTGCGTATTTACGTGAAACGTTCAGTAATTCTTTGAACTGGATTACATTTATATCCGGATTTTTCTTAAAAAATCCCAGTAGAATTTCCAGGATTTTTTCGATTTGCTCAGGATTATAATGCAAATCCTCTGAAATGCGCACCAGCCTTTTGGAATGAGTGGCGAATTTAAGCAGTTCTACTCCATCCTTCTCATTCAACCCCATTTCTTCCAGCAGTCTGGTTTTTCGCATAGGCTGAAATCCGCCTTTACTGATGAGTTCAAGACAGTTTGTCAAACCGTCCTGACGGGTTTGAGAAATTTTTGCCTGATGATCTTCCAGATAAAAATACTTATCTTGTTGTAATATCATGTCTGCATCACATAAATATTTTATCAAATTTTCTACTTCTTTTTCTGAAAAAATCAAAGACAGTTTACCTGCCAGTTCAGCATGCGTCATTCCCTCTCGGTCCGGAAATTTTTGATGGTGAATTTTTAAAACTCTACTGATAAAATCCCCAACACGCTTTACATGATCCACGTGCAAATATCGGCTGGCGATCGAGTCTAAACAAAGTATCTGACCATTTTTTTGCAGGAGCTGTAAATTTTTTGAGCATTCTTTGTCGGAAAGCCCTGAGCGTATCTGAAATTCTGAATAAACAATCCCCCGGACTGACCGTAAATATATCACTTCTTCCGACCGAACATATTCATCTCCATCCATCAAGCGTCTGAGTCTTTCTGGAAGCTCCTGCTGCAGTCTACGGGATTTGCTTGGAGATGGATCAATCAGAGTTCCGCCTCCAATGGTGTACATTGGCGAAAAACTCCGGATGATAAAACGGTCACCGTATTTGCCGCTTAAAATGCTTTCAGAACGAAACTGAACCATTGCAGTTTCACCTGGAGACAAAGATTCTCCTTCCAAAAGTACAATTCTGCCTATAAGCTCCTGAGTACCAAGATGGAGCCTTACACGTGTCCTGTTTTTCAAAGGAGTTGGAGCATCTTTCAATAACGACAATGATGCATTGATCATATAACCGGTCAGCAATGACTCCGGCTTTGCCAGCTGATTACCCCGCTGAATTTCTTCCTTGGCAATCCCGGCTAAATTAAGTGCTGCCCTTTGCCCGGCCTGAACCTCTTTTACCTTAATACCATGGGACTGCATTCCTCGAATGCGAATTTCACGCGATTGCGGATATTGAACAACCTCCTGGTCCTGGCTTAATGAACCGGTCAGCACAGTACCGGTAACAACTGTTCCAAAACCTTTTAATGTGAAGGAACGGTCAACATATAATCTAAATGGCTTTTCTATTTCCGGATGTACAAATTTTTTTGCAATTTTTGCAAATTCATCACGCAGATGATTCAAGCCCTCACCTGTTACCGCAGAAACAGGTATTACCGGGGCATATTCCATAAAAGTGCCCTTAAGCAAAGTTGAAACTTCCTCCTTGCACAATTCTACCATTTCCCTGTCTTCCACTAGATCTACACGCGTGAGAGCAACTATGCCGGATTTAATATTTAACAGATTGCATATATTCAGATGTTCTCTTGTTTGAGGCATAACTCCTTCATCTGCCGCCACCACGAGTAAAACCGCATCCATTCCCGCCGCCCCTGCCAGCATATTGTGAACAAATTTTTCGTGACCCGGGACATCAACTATAGCCATATGATTACCAAGTTCGTCTTCATAATGAGCAAATCCCAGATCAATTGTTATCCCGCGTATTTTTTCTTCAGCAAAACGATCAGTATCGACTCCGGTAAGTGCTTTTACCAGTGTCGTTTTTCCATGATCTATATGCCCGCTGGTACCTATTACAAACGGATTTGAGGATGGAATTAATTCTTTGACACCAGACATTTTATCGACAGACAAGGAAGGCAGTTTTTCAAAAAAACAGTGAATTATTAGTTTACAATCAAAATCAAATTTATATTCTAAATTAACCTTCGCAGGACTCAAGCTGCTCCAGCAATATTTCACTGACTTCAGTTCACTAGTCTGCTATAATCACTATGCATATTTTTTACTGATTTATTTAGCTAAATATATATTACTGAATTAGCAGATTTGTTCAGATTTTCAAATGAATAAGCTTAAAAATATTTTTTTGTTTTTTTTCCCAGTAGTTACGCTGCTAACCTCAGCAAATCTTTCCGGAGCAGTCGAAATATTCTCAAGAGACCCTGATCACCGGGGAGTGATAGAATTTGCCTCATACCAAATTTACCCTGAAAACAGGGTTGGCAATGGGATCTATCTTGAAAAAAAACTTTTGGATTCCCATCCGCAGAGGGTGATTCTTAAAATTGTTAACATTAAAGATACTGACAACCATGTATATCTTTATAGTGGTTTAAACGGAGTGCTCGGACTTGATATTGTGAAAAATGATACAGGGGAAGACGTACGATTCTGGAAGGTTGATCCGGAGTTTTATCAGTATTCAAACAGGACTTCAGGGACAAGAAGAGTGTTCAGGATTTTTGAGGATAAAATCATCCCCTTACTGCCAAATCTTCGCACTGGCACAGGTGTCGCTGCATCACAAACTCACGCGGTTTTTTATCACATCTCCAATTCAAAAGTTGTCACCAGCATCAATCAGAATGGACAGGAAACAACAAACAGAGTTTACACTTTCAGGCTCCATGTGATCAAACGCGATTTGGAGGGTGCAGTAAGTCTATATGACCTGCCGATTCAGGACGTCAATTACCTGCTGAAACTTGTTTGGGAAAACGAGCATTCTGTGAGTTATAAATTAAGTAATGGTGAAAAGCATATTATTGATTTACGTAAATATGCCCCCAGCCTTTTTTAAAAATCTTACTTATCAATTTCTAATAATCAACATTTGAATCTTTTCTGGGCAAAAGACATCTTTAGAAAATAAAATGAATCAGAAAATCTCCTGCTTAATCTATGACATGGACGGATTGCTTTTGGATACAGAAGGAATTTATACTGAGGTTACACAAGATATTGTAGGGGAATATGGAAAGGTTTTCGACTGGTCAGTCAAGAAGACAATCATAGGAAGACCTGCATCTCAGGCAGCAAAAATAATTGTAGAAAGTCTTGATTTGCCTATTACTCCGCAAGACTACCTGGATTCAAGAAAGGACGTATTAATCGAGAAATTTAAAAATACCCAGCCGCTGCCCGGTGCAAAAGAAATGACAACTCATTTTTTCAGGCATGGTATACCACAAGCAATTGCAACAAGTTCGTCTTCACCTATCTATGATGCAAAATATAAGAAACACAAAAAGTGGTTTTCACAATTCGCTCAAATTGTCCGTGGGGACGACCCTGAATTGAAACAGGGTAAGCCGGCTCCGGACATTTTTCTGCTTGCCGCAAAACGTCTCGGTGTTGAACCCTCAGAGTGTCTGGTTTTTGAAGACGCCCCGTCTGGAACTGAAGCCGCTATAGCAGCGGGAATGTCTGTTGTAGTTGTGCCTCATCCAGAAATGGACTGCAACCACTTTAAAAATGCCTCTCAAATAATACCCTCATTAAATGATTTTGATCCAGAATCCTGGGGTCTGCCAGGATTTACTGAAAAGTTTTGATATAACAGGGATTCCTGCAAGTTGAATCAGATTTGGGGTCGTTAAATAAAACAACTTTGTCACAGCCATGAAATAGCCAAGAGCATGAATATAAATAGAAATAATACTTGAAACCGAGGTTTGACAATTATTGTAAATATTTGATTTAATTATCCCTGACTATTGTTTTCAAAGTAATCAAAAACAAGCCTGATTTTCAAGAGCTTATCCATTTTATGAATGGAACATGATGAATAAAGTGCTGGTTTAATGTAAGCCCGCAACATTTATGATCCTGCCTGATTCAGGTATGGCAAAAAATAAACAAAAATGCAATAACACCGAATAGTTTAAACATATGAGTGAAAATTCTTTTAAAGCTTTGGTCGTCAGTGAATCAGGTGATGGAACCTACACGCGTAAAGTTACTGATCGCTCTCTGGAAGATCTTCCAGAGGGAGAAGTTCTGCTTCGTGTGCGTTATTCATCACTGAACTACAAGGATGGACTTTCCTGCATCGGGAATCGTGGAGTGACTCGAAATTATCCTCACACTCCCGGTATAGATGCCTCAGGTGAAGTGACCGAGAGCTCAGACTCAAGGTTTAAGCCCGGAGACCCAGTTGTTGTAACGGGTTATGATTTAGGCATGAATACATCCGGAGGGTTTGGACAATACATACGCGTTCCAGCTGATTGGGTAGTGCCTTTACCGGAAGGGCTTTCACTTAAAGAGGCGATGATATATGGCACCGCAGGCTACACCGCGGCACTTTCAGTTCACGCGTTGCAAAAACATGGTATTACTCCGGAACAGGGAGAGATCGTTGTAACGGGGTCAACAGGAGGTGTTGGAAGCATTTCTGTATTGCTTCTTTCAAATTTAGGCTATGATGTGGTGGCATCAACAGGAAAATCCTCGGAAACAGATTTCCTGAAAGGATTAGGTGCCAAAGAAATTATTGATCGGGATGAAGTAAATGATGATTCGAAGAAACCTTTACTTAAACAGCGCTGGGCAGGAGGAATTGACACAGTAGGCGACACTACCTTAGCTACCTTGCTTAAAACCACAAAACAAAGAGGTGCTGTTGCAGCCACAGGATTAGTTGCTTCTGCTAATTTACCTACAACAGTTTATCCATTTATTTTACGAGGAGTAAGTCTGTTGGGAATTGATTCTGGCGAAACCCCCATGAATCTGAGATGCCAGATCTGGAATAAACTTGCATCTGATTGGAAATTCCCTCAGCTTAAACAGCTGTCAGTAGATTGTAACCTGGATGATCTAGGACCCGAAATCGATAAGATTCTTGCAGGTGGCCAACGGGGACGCGTAGTTGTAAATCTGCAGTAATAAACAGTTTTTTTAATCTAATCTGGAGTAAATCATGAGTGATACCGTTAAATACATCTTACCTGAATCAGAACTTCCAAAAAGCTGGTACAACATTACTGCCGATCTTCCTGAACCTCCTCCTCCTGTTTTGCATCCAGGCACTGGAGAACCTGTGGGGCCGGATGATTTAGCCCCCCTGTTTCCAATGGATCTTATTCTGCAGGAAGTCAGTTCCGAACGTTATGTAGACATTC
>CAJXDX010000051.1 GCA_913052275.1 uncultured Pseudomonadota bacterium
GTTGAAATTCTTCAATTTTGGAAGTGATAAAAAACTGATCTGCCTGATTACTGTGAAACCAAGATGTCCTCAAAAATTGAGTCTCATTTCAGCCGATTTATTTTTCGTCAGGTTTAAGCAGGATCTTGCCAATGTGGCTGCTGCTTTCCATCAGCCGATGAGCATCTGCTGCCTTTTCAAGTGGGAAAGTTTGATGAATAATTGGGCGGATGGTACCGGAATCCAAAAGCGGCCACACTTCTTTGCGCAGGGCCCGGGCTATTTCAGCTTTTTCCTTGATGCTGCGGGGACGTAATGTGGAACCTGTCAAAGTCACACGTTTCATCAGCAACGGACGAAAATCTACTTCCGCTTTATATCCTTGCATCAGGGCGATTTGCAGCAAGCGGCCTTCTGCAGCGAGTATTTTTATGTTCTTTGGAAAATACGGTCCGCCGACCATGTCCAGTATTACATCCACACCTCTGTTTTCTGTCAGTGTTTTGATTTCAGCTTCAAAATCATTTTCATTGTAATTTATAGCAGCATCTGCCCCGAGGTTTTTACAATATTCACATTTTTCCTGAGTTCCTGCAGTAGTGTAAACAGTAGCTCCAAAAGCTTTGCCGAGTTGAATGGAGGTGGTACCGATTCCGCTGCTTCCTCCGTGCACCAGCAAAGTTTCACCGGATTTGAGTTGTCCTCTTTCAAAAACATTTGTCCATACAGTGAAGAACGTTTCCGGAATACCTGCCGCATGCTCTAGGGAGATTTTCTCCGGAACAGGTAAACAGATCGAAGCTGATGCCAGACAATACTCGGCATAACCTCCGCAGGACACCAGAGCGCAGACCTGAGAACCCTCTTCCGTCTCGGTAACATTTTTTCCTGTTTTTACTACAGTTCCGGATACTTCCAAACCCGGCACATCAGTAGCACCAGGAGGAGGGGGATAGAGCCCCTTTCGCTGCATAATGTCAGGACGATTTACTCCTGCCGCTTCAACCCGAATCAGCACTTCGTCCAGGCCGGGATCCGGAACGGACTGTGAACTAAGCTTAAGTACATCGGGATCACCGTGTTTTTCAATCTGAATGTAGTTCATTGATTCAGGGATGTGTTCCATTTAAAAACTTTCTGAAAATGTTCTTGAATAGTAAGGATTGTTAAAGCTTTGAAGACTTTACTCATGTAGAATGTTTGGTCGCCAGTATAAGCACTGCGTCTGCAACATCTTCCGCAAGATTTGTTACCCTGCCGATTTGCTTCAAAATCCCTTTCAACTGATATTGCATTGCTAGCTCATAGTTTTTATTCTCAAATACCATTTGGAGCATTTTATACTCTATCTTATCAACTTCACTTTCCTGACGACTGACTTCCTCAACATGCTGACGCACTGATCTCAAGTCTGAAAACAGTGAGTCAGTAGCATGCGCCAACGCCTGTACTGCTAGATGTGTATGTATGAGCATGTTTTTCATAGATGAATGAAGTTCTTCTGGAATTTCAGGTTTTTCCAGAAGAATATCTCCAAGAGAATGCTTGAAACTGCTTGGCACTTTATCAAGTTTGGTTAAAAACCAGAGCAGATCATCACGTGAATTCGGCATCAGTGATTCATGCAGCAGAGTCATTTGAATTTGATGTCCAAGCTCGTCCAGCTTTTTTTCAATCTCACCAAGCTCCTGATTCCGTTGAGAAAATTCTTCAATACTACCCTCCAGATATGCCTCATATGCAGCCTGATACAGATGTGCCATGTCTTCCAGGAAACGCAATAAGCGTTGAACCTTTTCTTCCACGGCATATTGTTTTTTAAATAACAAACTCAATGGGTTCATTTTTCTTCCTCTTGAAATAATCGATATAAATAAGCAAGTTTTCGTTTAATTTCACGATTTTTCAGCTTATTCTTCAGTCCGTCTCCACGCAGTTCCCATTCTTTACTTTTTTGTGCCAGTGCATTCCCTAATTGCCAGGAGAATTTATATTTCTCTCCTTCAAGTTGTTTCAAGGCTTCCAGCTGCTGTGTTGAAAGAAAATGCTTATCAATTGCAGACAGTTTTTCGGCATTGACAACAAGACTATTTTGAAGCGAATATTCAACCACTTTCAAACCCTGCTGGCTGGTCAAAGGAACTACTGCCTTTACTGCCCGTACTACCTCTGCAGAACTGAAAAAAACTGAACCAGTCAGTGTATCCAATTCCTCAGTGTTAATTCCTGCTTTTCTAAACTGTTCAAGTACACCTGAAGACAGCTGATACTGAGATTCTCGTTTCACTGTCTGCTGGAAAACATTTTGCAGAAAATAGAGTCCTACGATACAAATTAACAATGAAATAAGGGGCGTGATTACCCAGCCCCTGACAATACTGTAAATGCGCTGCCATTGTAGTTCTCTTCCTCCCTGAACAATACCGATTCCAATCACTGCTCCGACCACAGCCTGAGAACTTGATACTGGAACGAGCGGAATGGTTGGAAGAGACAAATTTGCCAGAAACTGTTCAAGCCTTTCGGAGGCAAAAATAAAGAGAACAATAGAATGGGCCATAACTGCCACCCAGGCTGCCAGAGGGGTCAGTGTTATCAGTTCTGAACCTACTGTCATCATAACACGCTTTGAGTAAGTAAAGACTCCGACAGCAATTGCCAACCCGCCCAGCAAAAAAAGTTGTTGTATGGATGATATTCTGAAAATACTGCCAACCTGAATGTCCGGAAACGGAGCCACAGGCACAAAAACTCCCATCACGTTTGCAATATTATTCGCACCCAGACTGTACGCACCAAACGCACCGGCAAGGATCAAAGCAAGCCTAGTGTAACCATCCAAACGTATCAGCCCAATGCTGACTTTTCTGACAAAGGACTTCGCAAGCGTAAATAATAGTGCCGCAATCAAGGCTGACAATAGAGGACAAACCACCCAGGTTGACAAAATTTTCAACAGGGAGGAAAGATCAGTGTATGAATCACTAAATAGATTCCATCCAATGATTGAACCTATGATTGCCTGGCTGGTAGAAACTGGCAGACCGAACTTTGTCATCCAATACACAGTCAGTCCAGCAGCAAGGGCCGCCATGAATGAACCACCAAGGGCATTTACCGCCCCAAGTTTGCCCAATGTAAGAGAAGTGCCGGTACCGCTGATTATTGCACCAAGAATTACAAAAATACCGCAAATAAGTGCGGCAGTAGTAAAACGCACCATACGACTGCCGACTGCTGTCCCGAAAACGTTGGCGGCATCATTCGCACCAAGTGACCAGCCAAGAAACAGACCACCGGTTAAAAAAATAATTATTGCAGGATCAGTCATAAAATCTTATTTCAGAAAAATTATTTTATATATCAGCATGTTATTGGATCATAAATAGCTGTAAACGGCAATGTTATTCTCGAATTTGAAAAATGCTGATCGCCAGATGAAAAACATACGGACGTATAATTTTTGCTGCACTGATCCTTGTTTTTGAAATTTACTGCAGAAATAATTACCAAAAATACAGTGTTAAAACCTTTCAGTTTAACTCAATGTTTTCGCTCAGGAAAATTCCCTGCAGAGCATGAAATTTAAGGCTTTGAAACTAACCACCTTCTCCTGCTGCTGGTTTAATGCTTCTACCAGTGTACGAACTAAACCTCTGTCAGGTTTTGAGCGTGAACGTTTAGTTTCCAGAATAGTGGCACGGACTGTGAGCCTGTCTCCTGGACGCACCGGTTTCAGCCACTGCAATTCATCAATTCCCGGGGAACCAAGGCTGGAAGATGGAGAAAAATAATTTTTAACCAATTCCCCCATCACTAAAGCACAGGTCTGCCAACCGCTTGCAATCAACCCTTTGTATGGCCCTGTTTTTGCGGCTTCAGGATCAATGTGCATTGGCTGAGGATCATATCTGAGGGCGAATTCAATCAACTCATCTTCTTCAACATAAACAGGACCCATTTCGATAACAGTATCCTTTTGATAATCTTCGAAAAACCACTCCTGATTTGATGAACTGGGTTTTGCTGTTATTGACATTATTCTCCTTAAAAACTGAATTTTTGCTTTCTGTGGTATTAGTATGTGCTTCAATCAAAAGGGGCATTCTGGAAAAAATTTCCGGATGCAAATGAAGCTAAGCAGCCAGATTTGAACTTGGAATAGTTTTTGGCATTATCAAAATTATAAACTCAAAATGCTGTTCTAAGTCCCAGTGCAATCTGAATTTCCTGTTTGCGGTCATGAGGTAAATTCAAATTGGCAATATCCAGTCCCAACAGCCAAACAGTGATGATGGGCGTACCTGTAATCCAGTTCCACCCCATGTGAAGTATATCTGAGGATGCTTCTTCGGGTTCATTGTCTCCCTCATGAACTTTGGGCCATTGTATTTTTCTCAAGGATAAGGTTGCACCTTTTCCTGCCGGCGTTTGCCATTGGTCGTGAACTCCAATTTCAAATCCGGACGCTTTTTCACTCAAATACAGTGACCCAACCTTACTTTTCCATGCAATAGTTTTTTCGGGAATACTCAAAGCCAAAACATGTAAGTAGCGTCCAGGGCCGGACGGATCATCAAACAGATGAAGAGAAATGCCAAGAGCTCCCGTGGTGTAAGTACTTCCTCTGCTTCCAACAGTGTGATAGACTTGGAATTCCGGAAGAACAGGGAATGTTGCTCCAAAGATCGTGCTGTTTCCCAAAACTGTAAACAGCACAAAAAATAATTTTTGTTTAAATGACATCAATTAAATTATTAAAGGCAGTTCAATAAAAAAGTCTGCTGAATCCTTTTCAGCTACGTATCTGTTTTCAGGTCTGGACTTTTTCAGAATGTACAAACATACATCAAAGCAATGCGCTATTCAAGTACACGCGGACAAGTAAAAAACCTGTTGTTTGAGGATGCAGTGATGATGGGACTGGCAGACGACGGCGGATTGCTGGTTCCGAATGAATTACCATTCGTTGAGAGTTATCTTGACAAATGGAGAACCCTCAGTTTTACAGAATTAAGTCTTGAAATTATGCTTCTTTTTACCAGCGGAAGAATCCCTCGTGAAGAGTTCATGAACATGGTTAAGCAGAGTTACGCCTCATTCCGCCACCCTGAAATTACTCCGGTTAAATCGGTGGGAAAGTTACATATACTTGAACTTTTTCATGGACCTACGTTTGCCTTTAAGGATGTAGCGTTACAGTTTTTGGGAAACCTTTTCGCTTTCTTTTTAAGAAAACGCAATCATCCTTTGAGAATCCTGGGGGCAACTTCAGGTGATACAGGAAGTGCCGCAATACACGGAATGCGCGGCAAGCAGGGAGTTGATGTATTTATGCTTTACCCTAAAGGAAGGGTCAGTGCAATTCAGGAACGTCAAATGACCACAGTTCTTGATTCAAATATACACAATATTGCAGTTGAGGGATCATTTGATGATGCACAAGGCATTGTAAAAGCAATTTTCAACGATCGAAAATTCAAGCAGACTTTTCATTTAGGTTCTGTAAACTCTATCAACTGGGCCCGCATACTGGCACAAATAGTTTATTATTTCTATGCCTGGTTCCGAGTTACCGGAGATAGACGAGAACAGGTAAGTTTTGTCGTTCCAACTGGAAATTTTGGCAACGTGTTGGCTGGATACTACGCAAAACTCATGGGCTTGCCGATAGACAAATTGATTGTAGGTACAAATGAAAATGACATTTTGCATCGATTTTTCAGCAGGGGTGAATACCAGTCGGCTGAAGTTAAAGAAACATTAAGTCCTTCTATGGATATTCAAATATCCAGCAATTTTGAGCGATACCTGTACGATCTAGCTGGAAACTCTTCAAAACAATTGCAGCTTTGGATGGATGAGTTTGAACAAAGCGGCAAATTAACAGTAGAATCAAACTTGCACAAGAAAGCACAACAAGACTTTGCTTCTGCACGTGTGGATGATGAGGAAATTCTGTCAATAATTAGAAAATTCCATCAGGATCATAAATATTTATTAGACCCTCACTCAGCAGTCGGTGTTTGTGCTGCTGAAAAAATTGAAATTCGGACTCCGGTTATATGTTTGGCATGCGCACATCCGGCAAAATTCAGTAAGGCAATCCGGAAAGCTCTGGGTACTGAGCCAATACTTCCGGAAGCATTGGCAAGCCTGCAAAACTTAGATACACGCAGTAAAACAGTTCCGGCTGAACCGGAAGCCGTCAAAAAAGTGATGCTTGATACACTGGAAGCCTAAATCACAGGTGCTAATATTTTCATCTGCAACAAACATCGTAAATAATTATTTTGAATTCTGACAGTTTACATCCAGAAACTGAATTCCCTCAGCCTACATACGATGAATTTAAAAAAAACCGTCCGGCATGGACAACATCGATAAGGCGAGGATTAGAGTACATCGTATTTCGTTTTGGGTTGTACTTGGGTAAAAAATTGTCCATCTCCCAGTTACAGAAATTAGGACTGGGAATTGGTAATTTTGCCTACCATGTTCTTCGAAAAGATAGAGGTATTGTTATAAAACAGCTCAAACTGATTTTTCCTGAATTAAATGATGCAAAACGTGAACAGTGGACAAGGGAATGTTTCCAACATTTTGGACAAATGCTTTTTGAGTTTCTGTGTTTACCGCAAATTATAAATGATCAAGAAAATTTGATTCGTGTTGAAAATGAAGATGCGCTGACGAACGCTGTAAATGCCGGAAAAGGCGTAATTCTTCTTGGTATGCACATTGGTAACTGGGAGTTGATTACTGCATATGCAAAACGTACGGGACTTTTTATGACGGCTGCAACCGCCAATGTCCCTGATCAACGTATTAACCAGTTGATGATTAGTCAGCGTAAACTTGAAAACATGGAAATTATGCCTCGTGGGACAGGGATGTCTTCAAGAAAATTGTTTCGCTGTCTCAAGAATAAAAATATCCTGATTTTGATTATTGACCAGGACACTAATGTGCCAAGCACCTGGGTTCCATTTTTTGGAATTCCTGCAAAGACTCCAGTAGGAGCCGCTGTATTTGCCTTGAAAACCGGAGCAAGTGTTGTGAGTTATAATGTGATTCGTGATAACGATGGAACCTTTAGACTGAAATTTGAAACATTAGGTATTTTTGCTCGTAGTCATCCTGCAATGGAGCAGGATGTATATTCAGTTACAAGGAAAATAAATCAGCATCTTGAGCAGCGTATCCGTGAAAATCCTCAACAATGGGCCTGGTTTCACAGGCGCTGGAGACACAGACCATCAGCTGAAGAGTTGAAGAAAATGGAAGAGCTGGAGCAAAACGAAATACAGGCCCGGCCAAGTTCTGAATAAAAAAATTATTTGGGACAAATAATTTGTAAATCTGTAAACCTGAACCTAATAAAATGTCTATTGTTGTTTCAAATAAGCAAAAAATCCATTATGAGCTTGCCGGGGACAAAGGCCCCTGGATGCTGCTTCATCCTCCTCACATGATTCCTATGAATGCCTGGAAAGAAGACGGGTATGTGAAACAGCTGGAGCAGGACTTCCGTCTGGTGCTGATTGAGCCGCTTGGACAAGGTTACAGCGATGCTCCGAAAGATTATTCCCATTACACGATTTCCTCACGAATCAGGCATGTACTTGACGTCATGCGTGAAGTACAAGCCGATTACACATATTTTTTAGGTATGGGATTGGGAGCTCAAGTCGGTTTTCAAATGTCTAAAGAGTTTCCTCGTAGGATAAGATCACTGATTACCGCAGGCGCCCAGCCATATCAGGAACTTGAAGAAGCAAAGTTTCTGAAAGAAAAATTAGATAAACTGCGATCAGGAAATATAAGCGCTTATCTCCAGCAATGGCATTCATTAGACCATTTAACTGAGGGGCAGGAAAAAGTAATTTTGCAAGGTGATGCTGAAGCGTATGCTCTTGGTCTGGAAGCATCCATCAATTGGGAGGGCTTAGGTGACGACCTACAATCTCTTGGAACAGCAACTCTGCTTTTTACTGCAAAAGCTGAGTCCCGATTTTTGTCTGTAAGAGACGCTGGGAAACGTATGCGTTATGGCCGCTATGTGATTCTTCCAAAAGTGCTGTATAGCCATGGTCTTTGGAGTTCAGAATTAATCATAAAACCGCTTCTGGAATTTACCCACAGAGACCGTTCAAACTAAGACTTCAGGAAAATGGTAACCCGCCGCTGGTTAATAGTCTCACTCATGCTTTTTATTTTGAGTATTCCCTTGTCTGAGTTTTGTGAGGCAAAATCATTTCCGGACTTTGCAGTACTTTCACAAATTCAAGGTAAAATAAAAGCCGGCCCTGCAAAAAAAATGGTGGAGGGTACCAATGGGCTGCTGTTGCGTCACAGGCATAGAGTTAAAACTGAAAAAGACGGAAAGGCAACAGTATTTATTAAAGACGGTTCTGAAATACGATTATTTGCTGATACCGAACTGATTGTCGGCGCGAAAAAAAGCCGTAACTCCCGCTGGATGCGGTACAGACTGGTATTGCTATCAGGAAGTTTCTGGGGTCATTTTGTTAGAGAGAAAAATCCTGTAGAAATAAGCGGTGGAAGTATGCGATTACAGGTTTCTGACGCATCCATCAGATTTTCAAAGAAAAAAACTGGAACTGATATCTCTGTATTAAACGGAACTGTGAGGGTGTTTAACAAAAGTTCTTTCGTAAAATTGCATGGAGGTCAACGTCTTTATCAAATTCAGAAAAACGATTTCATGCCACAAAAAGTCAGTATCATCCCGAATCAATTAAAACTCTCACTTGAGCCATCCGAACCAGTCTTTCAAGGAGACAAAACCATAGAGCTTAATCTGAATTTGCAGGTTGTTCGTTACGGCAGTGACCGTGCTGTAGAACGCCCAGGTCCGGTTCATTTAAGGGCTAACTATTATAATTTGGAAATACCTGATTCAATCCGTCTCAATACCGATGGCAATGCAAAGGCCAAAATCAAAGTTGCCCCGCCAAATTCAGAGGACCGTACATTTGAAGGCTCGGTCACTTTTCATGCTATTATGGACCAAAAAGGATTTGATGATGTGAGGGATGGAACATTTAAAGTGAAATTCAGAAACCTTTGAATTACAACTCTTAGTAAAAACTCAATGCAAATGTTTATATATAGAAAAACGCTGATTCAAATCATTAAATACCCTGAAACACTTAAAATCTTTTTCAAAAATCCTGATGTTTGATTTTGCCAACATTGCCGGAGGGGCTCTCATTGGAGCAGTATTGGCCTGGATTCTAATGCTATGGGTAAAGGTTTTTGTAACACAAGTATATGCTGCAGCACCTGAGGATTCTTCTGATTATTCTTTAGACAGTAACTCAATTAATATTCCGGACTGGGTAATTATTGCTGTACTGACAATTACCGCAGGTGCATTTGCCTGGTGGAGGCAATGGAATCCGGAATTTTTTAGCGACATCATTTTAGTCACAGCACTGGCAGGCGTAGCCTTAATTGACAGAAAAACTATGTTAATTGAAGGGCGACTGATTGCTCTGGCAATTATTCTGCGCTTGTGCTGGCTTTTATACTTTGCTCCGGAGGATATACTCAATTCTCTTTCAGGCTTATTGATTGGAGCAGGAATTCTTTTTTTCGTAGGATTCCTGTATGAAACATTCAGGCACCGTCAAGGCCTGGGTGAGGGAGATGCGGCTGTACTTGGTTTAATTGGTATGTGGGTTGGTTGGCAGGGACTGGGAGCAGTATTACTAATTGCCGCAGTAACCGGAATTATTATTGGAGGAATTACACTGCTGAAAAACCGCGAAAAGAATCAGGAATTCACCACTCTTCTGCAAACTCAAATTCCATTTGCACCTTATCTTTGCCTGGCAGGGATAACAGTCTATCTGATTCAAGAAACAGGATATCGAAATTTTGTACTTGGGTTTGATTATTTTTGAACAATTGTTAATTTAAGCAAAGTTAAACTGTTTTCTGCTTGAATTTGAAAATTAAATATAACTTTGTTTTGACTGCTGGAAGCAACTAAAAATATTTATTAAGTTTCCCTATTTTCAGTTGTTTCAAAATTCTTTTTTTACATAAGAACAAGCTTCCATCTCTCTTAAATCCAATTCATACATGATCATTCAGATTTATTCTGCAACGCCTCACTGATCAAATTCTGAACCATTGGTTTGTACAATTTCCATAAATCCTGCCCAAGTTCCGTAAGATTGTAGCCCCTGCCGGAACAGACATGGCATGACTGGCGCAGATTAATCTGAATAGTCCCCCATTCGTCCAATCCTGCAATATATCCGCTTCCTTCACACTCAGTACATGGTTTTTTTAAATCTGAAATTAACATTTGCTTTAAACTATGATGAGAATATGGTAGGTTTGTTGTGGTAAACGCATGAATTGTGCCTTGCTTTATCACAATTTTTGTTTTCATTTTAATAGTATTTATTCCAGATAAAGGCATTAAAAAACTGGTGGAAGAAAGATTTTTGCCTGCTGGATTAAAATTTGGGTCTTCAAGTATTGACTTAACACTTTCAGATTCCTACAGCTGGCAGGAACCTTAAAAGGATAAAATTACTCTGGGTGAATCTGTCCTGCATTAACTTGTGCAGGCAAATCAATTAATTACAGAACCGAATCATATTGTGCTTGCCAGCACTGCAGTATCCATCAGTGTAGT